>CAWKZI010000104.1:0-7302 GCA_963854365.1 Gammaproteobacteria bacterium | reverse complement strand
GTAAGCCTACCGCAGATTCAAATGCCGAATCGTGATAATTGGGCACAAGTCCCGGATTGGTTCCCGGGTCAACCAAGGTTGCAAGGATACCCATACTGATCGACCCTCGCATAACACTCTGAATAAAATCTAGGACGCTAATAAGTTTAAAATCTAACAGATTAAAAACTTATTAGTGTCACTTCGTTCAAAATCAATAATTCATTATTTGAACCCAAAGGAGATTTCATGTCCAAGATCGGCACACCATTCTCATCGACCGCTACTAAAGTGTTAATGCTAGGCTCTGGAGAGTTAGGGAAAGAAGTGGTTATTGAGTTGCAGCGTTTAGGTGTAGAGGTTATCGCCTGTGATCGTTATGAGAATGCACCCGCCATGCAAGTAGCCGATCGTAGTTATGCTTTTTCGATGTTGGATAGAAAAACGTTGCGAAAAGTAATTGAAGAAGAGAAGCCAGATTATATCGTTCCTGAAATCGAAGCTATCGCAACCGATACCTTGGTTGAATTGGAAAATGAAGGTCATACAATTATTCCAACAGCACGTGCTGCACGTTTAACAATGAATCGAGAAGGCATACGCCGTTTGGCAGCGGAAGAGTTAGGTATTGCAACGTCACCCTTTAAGTTTGCCGAGACCAAAGAAGAATATCTAGTTGCAATAAAAGAAGTTGGGATTCCTTGCGTGATTAAGCCAATCATGAGTTCGTCCGGTAAAGGCCAAAGTACTATTAAGAGCCAAGCTGATGTTGAAAGTTCCTGGGAGTATGCCCAGGCTGGGGGTCGTGCCGGCGCCGGGAAGGTTATAGTTGAAGGCTTTGTTGATTTTGATTATGAAATCACTCTGTTGACAGTTCGACATATTAACGGTGTAAGCTTCTGTGAGCCTATTGGGCATCGACAGGAGGATGGTGACTATCGCGAATCATGGCAGCCACAAGCTATGAGTAGGGCCGCCTTAGAAAAATCTCGGGACATAGCTAAGCGAGTAACTGAGGCATTAGGAGGTCGAGGTATTTTCGGTGTTGAGTTATTTATTAAAGGCGATAATGTCTATTTTAGTGAAGTCTCTCCGCGCCCCCATGATACCGGCATGGTCACTTTAATCTCCCAGGACTTGTCTGAATTCGCCTTGCACGCAAGAGCAATATTGGGGTTGAGCATTCCTAATATTCATTTTCATGGTTCATCGGCCTCCGCTGTTATCCTCGTTGAGGGCAACACTACAGAATGTGAATTTGGGAATCTCCAAGCTGCGCTAGCTCAGCCCGACACTTCCATTCGTTTATTCGGGAAACCTGAAGTCGTTGGCAAGCGCAGAATGGGTGTGGGGCTGGCAAGAGCAGACTCAATAGAACAGGCGATTGAAAAAGCCTTGGCCGTCGCCGCAGCTGTAGAAGTAAAAACTTAGGTCATTTGTTCTGCAAACAAATGTTAGTAAGCCTAATGAGCGATACACTGGAGAATTAAATAGGAAGTAAGAAGTTGTTCTCGCTGCTATTATTAGAACCAGAATTTTTAAAGCTAGAGTAGGCGGCGAACTCGGATCTTTCTGCCTTTTATCTTGCCGTCGGTAAGAATAATTAATGCTTTTTTGGCTATCTGCTGCTGGACGGCGACGTAGGCAATTTTGTCGAATAAAGTAATTTTACCAATTTGGTCGCCTTGAATTTCGCCACTCGCGGTTAATGCACCAAGCAAATCTCCAGCTCTTAACTTTTCCTTGCGTCCTGCATTCACAAACAGCGTAACCATCGGCGGATAGAGTTTGAAATCTGCTGGTACATCTAAGCTGGTTTTCTCCACCATAGTAACTGGAGTATCTTGATATTCTTCGATGGCTTTTAATTGCCGCTTATCTGTTGACGTGAAAAGGCTCACTGCCAATCCCTTGCTTCCTGCGCGAGCTGTTCGGCCTATGCGGTGTATGTGGACTTCCGGATCTGGACTTAATTCGAAGTTAATAACAGCCGCTAATTCTTTTATATCGAGGCCGCGTGCTGCAACATCAGTGGCTATCAGAATGGAGCTAGCCTTGCCTGAAAACTGAGCGAGGACTTGGTCCCGATCAAATTGCTCTAAGTCGCCATGTAAAGCCAGCGCATGCAAATCTTTGTCCTTAAGTTTTTTTTCCAGCTCCTGGCATTGTTGCTTTGTGTTACAAAAAACGATACTCGATTCTGGGCTATAGTGAGCAATAACCTTAAATAGAATTTCAGTTCGTTCGTGTTTTTCAACTTGAATGAAGGCTTCATTGATATCAGAACTGCTGAAGCTGTCTTCCACTCGAATATCAACGGGGTTATTTTGGACGTTTTCACTAATTTTCTTGATACTTTCTGGGTAAGTTGCTGAGAATAGCAATGATTGTCTTGAGGTGGGCGTTGTGCTGATAATTTTCATAATGTCGTTAAGGAATCCCATATCCAACATTCGATCAGCTTCGTCCAACACCAGAGTTTGTACAGAATCGAGATGCAATGTTTCTTTCTCAAGATGTTTTAGAATTCTACCGGGAGTTCCCACTACGATGTGTGGATCTCGGCGCAGAGACGCGAGTTGCGGTCCGATGGGCTTTCCACCACATAGAGTAAGTAGCTTAACATTCGGAATTGCACTGGCCAGACGGCGAATCTCGGTAGCGACTTGTTCGGCTAATTCTCTAGTTGGGCACAGAACCAGCACCTGAGTATGATAGGACTGTGCCTCCAATTTATTTAGTAAACTAATTGCAAAAGCCGCTGTTTTGCCACTACCTGTTTTGGCTTGGGCGATTACGTCTTTGCCGGCGAGTAAATGAGGTAGCGACTGAGCCTGCACTGGCGTCATTGAGTCATAAGAAAGAGTCGCAATATTCGTTTGAAGCTCGGGCCGAAGAGCGAGAGATTCGAAGGATGCAAAGATTGTAGAAGATGAAGAGCTCATTGTTTTAGTCTGGGTCTACGTCAGTTGGGCGCGCATCATAGCAGATATTCGGTGGCAGCATTAGAAGCTATCGAATATTGCGATGAATACTGTATTCTTGACGACATTTTCAACTAAGGCTTGTCACGACATAATTCTGGAATGCAATGTAACTTACCAAAAGGAAATAGTTTTGGCGCTAAAGCCCACAATATATAAATACCATATCTCGCTATCGAACTTAAACACTGATCAGTATGAAGTTTACAATCTGACCCTAGCACAACATCCTTCTGAGACAGCCGAGCGCATGATGGCGCGAGTTTTGGCTTTTTGTCTTAACGCTGATGATGCTCTTTTGTTTACTAAAGGGCTCAGTTCAGTCGAAGAGCCAGATATTTGGGCTCATAGCTTGGATGGGACTCTATTGTCTTGGATAGATGTTGGTGAGCCGGCCAGTGATAGAATTAAGAAAGCAAGCCGTATCGCCAAAGCAGTAAAAGTTTATTGTTTTAACCGTAAATCTGATACGTGGTGGAATCAGAATCAAGAAAAGTTTAAGTCATTCAGTGCTACGGTAACTCGATTTAATTGGGAAGGGATTCAAGCTCTAGCCAAATTGTTAGAGAGAACTATGGATATGTCGGTCAGCATTAGTGGCGATTCCATCTACTTAGCAGCAGGTCAGGGAGAATGTGAAGTCATTTGTGAAGAACTTCAATGAAGTTCAATTAACAACGTTGATAAACTTTGCAGGCTATTTTTTGATTACACCTGCTGCAGCCAACTGTTGAATCTCTTCATTATTGAGTCCAAGGTTGGTGAGGATATCTTTCGTTGATTCCCCTATTAATTGAGCGGGCTTATCTGCGCTTTTTTCTACACCAGTTACTGAATAATGTGATCTTACTTGTCGCATAGGACCTTCGCTTGGATGCTGGTATTCCTCGAACAGTTTTACCTTTTGTAAATGTTCATTCTCCAATAAATCATCTAATAGATTCACTTTGGTATGAGGTATGTTCGCAGTGTGGAGCAGCTTACACCATTCATCAGTTGTTTTCTCTGGTGCAATTTCGTTGAGTTTTTCGTAAAGAGTATTTATGTTTTCACTACGCTTGATCGCATTGGTAACGATTTCTAATTTTGCTAATTCTGGCCTTCCGACCATGGTAAAAAACTCAATCCAGTTTTTTGTGCTGTAAGGAAGAATTGCGATGTAACCATCGGCTGTTGGATAAGGTCTTCTATAGGAAGCAGTCAGGCGGTCATAACCTGTTCCACCGGTAGAGGGAACGTAGCTTTGGCCTGCCAGCTGTTCCGCCATCAAGAAAGCAACTAGACCCTCGAACATTGGGGATTCAATAAAACAACCCTTTCCTGTTCTGAGTTTATTAACAATTCCGCCTAGAACAGCAATTGCTAATTGAAAACCTGATACTTTGTCTGCAACGATAGTCGGCAGGTAACGTGGACTTCCGCTATCATCGGCATTTAAGTAGGCCAAGCCACTTGCCGCTTGAATGATGTCATCATAGGCAGGTACATCAGCACTTGGTCCCTGTTCACCAAACCCTTGGGCGCCGCAATATACAATCTTTGGATTGAACTCTTTTATATCTTCGTAGCTAATCCCTAAATTCACTGCCGTTTTATTACGCATATTGTGAACTACGACATCGGCTGTTTTGACTAGTCGATAAAGAATTTCTTTACCTTTCACTGTCTTCAGGTCAATGGCGATAGAATCTTTGTTACGGTTGCAATTGATAAAACCAGCACCCATCTCATCCGACTTGCCAGGACGGACTGCGCGCATCATGTCGCCATTCAAGTTTTCAACTTTAATGACCTCTGCGCCGAAATCACCGAGGATTTGTGTGGCAAACGGTCCTAGTACAACCGTTGTGATATCGATGACACGAATGCCATTAAGAATGTTGAACATATTTATTATTGCCTTGTAGGTTTCTTGGGAAACATTTTTAGAAAAAAATTAACTGATCAATAAGTTTTCGGATAACGACCGAGTTTTAAAACCAGAACTTAGGGTCGTAAATTTTATAATATTTTGGTGAATATTATCTCCGCTAGCCAAAAGATGATTGCTTGAGAATTAGATTGTTAGGCGAAGGCCAGCAATATTAGAAGGTGTTACTTTTAAAGTATTGTTTATGCGATCAAAGAAGTCCAATTCAGAGTGATATATCGGATCATCGCTTTGGGCAACCATCTGTAGTGATTCAAGAATTATCATGCGTTGAACATTGGTGAATCGCTGGGTCACTGAAAGTAAGCAATTCTCTTTAGGTTGGTTCTCAAGCATTTCAAGACCAGCTGTAGTTCGAATATCTGCTACCACAATGTTTTCTCGTAAAATTCCCTTCGGTGCTGACTGTATAATAGTAATTTGAATCGGTTCGATGTTTAAATCTGTATAAGCCGTTCAGGGAAGCGCCGTTATTGCCGCCTCCCTGACAAGGCCTTGAATTTCTTCTTCCATGAAATAATTTCAAAACCTACCAAATTCATTACTAACCCCGCAGTTCTTCTTGGTTTTTTTATGCACCTTTAGTTATTAATTATCTGTTGGAAGATTTGAATATCTGCTTGCATACTCGAGCATTTGCTCAACGAAATTATTTGGATAATCGATGTTTACATCACGTTCGCTTACCCAAATTCTAGGATTGATAAAACCTGAATAAGGAGCTACGCCAAGAGTCGAATAGCGCTCTAAGACTTCCGCATGAAGTTTTTCATCGACTTGAGTGCCGTAATTTTCCACTAAGTCTTGTGCGGCATCAAAATCCCCTTCAGATTTAATACGTTGTATCTCTTTTAAGAGATTGCCAAAAATTACTCTTAGCTTCTCATAGTCGTTTACAACGAAATAGGTCTTTTCCTTGCGCACAACTTTTTCGATGACATTTTCTTCAAGGCCTTGCTCATAGGACCACATCGCCACAAGCTGGCGGTTCCGCATATGCGCTTCTTCAATTAACTCTCCCGGCTGAATTCGATAAAGTTGAGTCATGGCACCGTTTCTTATATAGGAGTCATATTCAGAACGACCGACATCAAGACTTTCCATCACACCAATCTCGATTAGCATGGGATCGAGTACGTAATACAAAGCCACCAGGTCTGCCCGTGCTTCTTCCAGCGTGCTTGCATACTGTTTAATTGTCTCTCTAGTAGTGCCCACGCCTGGATTAATCTGCCCAGATGCATGGCCAATGACTTCATGCATGTCGGTATGTAGGTCGCCTGCTTGTTTTGCATGAGCTCGAGTACGAATAATTTCCTCAGGTGTGTAGGCAAACTCCTCTAGAGTCCTGCTCGGCGATGCGCTATAGGCACTTACAATATTAGAAAGACTTACGGACTTAGACCCGTGCTCGGCTCTAATCCAACTAGAATTTGGAAGATTTATTCCAATAGGAGTTGCTGGAGATGCGTCGCCGGACTCCATGACCACTGTAATCACTTTACCATCGATACCGGTTACATCAGTTTTTTTGTGTGCGTTAAGAATAGGTGAATTATCTTCAAACCATTGAGCGCGTTCACCAATAGCGGCTATTCTTTCACTAGCTACATCGTCACGGAAAGAGACTACTGACTCGAATGATCCGCGATATCCCAATGGATCGTTGTAGACTTCAATGAAGCCATTGATCATGTCAATTCTAGATTCAGTATCTTTAACCCAGGCAATATTGTAAGCATCAAAATCTTTGAGATCACCACTGCGATAATATTTAATCAGCAAAGAAAAAACTTCTTTTTGCTTTTCATTCTCTGCAACTGTTATCGCTTTTTCTAACCAATAAATTATTCGCTCTAATGCAGGTCCATACATGCCGCCAACTTTCCAAACCTGCTCAGTTACTTCGCCATCTATGTTCATCAGTTTTGAGTTAAGACCATAGGAAATTGGCGTGGTGCCTCCGAGGGCAGATTTACTTGCATAAAAATCTATGACTTCCTGTTCCGTCACACCTTCATAAAAATTAACTGCTGAAGTAACAACCTTGTCGACTCCCGCTGCAGTATTAACTTTCTTCGGGGCAATTGTCGGGTCGAATATGATGGGTGTTAATTCATCAATGAGTTGTGAAAAAGTTTGGTCATTACGTAATGGATAACTTGCGAAGGTAGCAGTTGCAGTAATCAATTCAGCGAAATAGGCTTCATTATATAAAGGCGTAAATTTTGCACCGGAGTAATGATGATGAATTCCATTAGCGAACCACATTTGTTTGGCGTAAGTCATAAAGTGGCCAAACTCTTCTTTATCTCTATCGCCACGATAATGCTTAATAACTTCTTCTATCGTGCGACGGATGCGTAAATTGTGCTTGTAGTTCTGGTCCCACATGATGTCCCGGCCAGA
>CAWKZI010000103.1:0-7308 GCA_963854365.1 Gammaproteobacteria bacterium | reverse complement strand
ACAGAACTCGTTACGCTTTCTTTAGCACAATTGCAAAAGGGGGCAAGTCTCTTATTAAATCCTGTAAGGACCTTCATCTTTCACGGTTCGTTTGTTACAAAACTCTAAAGCCTGAATATGCTGATGACGAACTTGAGCAACAACGGTTGATACGTGAGGCTCGAGTTTCTGCAATGCTGCAACATCCTAATACTGTGCCTACTTATGAGCTGGGGAGGGATGCAAAAGGTCATTGTTATTTCACGATGAAACTTGTTCATGGGTATACCTTGCGCGAAATTTTGGATTATCGTGAGCGCTATGATCTCACCCAGTTAATGGAAGTAATTTTACAGGTAGCCTACGCACTGGTTTATGCTCATGAACATGGTGTAGCACATCGAGATATTAAGCCTGAGAATATTTTGGTAGGGCCCTTTGGAGAGGTGTTATTGCTCGATTGGGGGCTTGCTAAAGTGTGGAACCTAGATGGTTCTGCAATTGCGGAGTTAAATTCAGACAAGGAAAGCGCAACAAAAATCAGTGATATAAGCATTACTGGGCAAGGGAAAGCTCAAGGTACGGCTCGCTATATGTCTCCAGAACAAGTCAACCAAGACCCGAACATTGATCATCGCACTGACTTATTTAGTCTAGGTGCTGTCCTTTATGAAGTGCTTTGTGGTAAACCACCTGCAGTAGGTGAAAAACTACATGAAGTAATCGAAAGTGTCTTGAATGACTCGCCTGTTAGACCTTCAGAAGTAACAAGCCAGGTTGTACCTAAAATATTGGAAAATATCGCTATGCAGTGTTTGCAAAAAAAAGCGGATGATCGATATAGTTCTATGGTAGAAATAGTCCGGTTAATTCAGCATGATTGGCGCTCGAGTTTAGTTGCTGGCCATGAAACTTTAGAGTAGTGTCTTTCATTAATTTACGTTCCTTCTAAGTCAGTATTGGTGGCTAATCTAATTAGATAAAAAGAGTGAAATTATAATGAATGTAATTCGCTGGTTCTTAATCTCTTTCCCATGTGCAATGTTCTTTAGTATTTCTGCTTCCGCTTTCTCTCAAGAAGCTGAAGTTATATTTGTTGGTGATCATATTCTCACCATGGATGGCTCTGAGGTGAATGCGGTAGCAATTTCTGGTGATCGAATTATCGCCACGGGAGATTCCACAGAAATATTAGAGCTCGGTACGGCAGCTACCAGAATAGTTGAGCTTGGAGATCAGGCGTTGTTGCCAGGTTTTATTGATGCTCATGGGCATTTCACCGCTGTGGCTCGTTATTCAGATCTTTTGGATTTGTCTTCCCCTCCAGTGGGTGGAGTAACAAATATCGGCGACATCGTTCGACTTATTCGCAGTCGAATCGAACGAGAACAGATACCGCTAGGAGAGACCATCTTTGGATTCGGTTATGACGACTCGCTGCTGGAAGAGCAGCGGCATCCAAATCGCGATGATCTGGATCGAGCATCGACACAACATCCTATCATTATAAGGCATGTATCCGGGCATTTATTAGCAGCCAATTCCCTCGCCTTGCTGCAAGCTAATGTAAATTCAGGTACTGAAAATCCAACGGGAGGAATAGTTCGCCGCAGAATTGGGAGTAATGAACCGGATGGTGTTATGGAAGAAACAGCTATGGGCGCATTTCCAGGCGCTGGTGCGGATTTTACTCTTGAGCGCATGAGTGAATTACGTCGTCAAACGCTGAATCTTTATGCCGGATTTGGGACTACAACAGTTCAAGATAGCAATCTTCCTCCTGATTATGTTGAGTTACTGCGTGAGGAAGCCCGGAAAGAAGCTTATCCGGTAGATCTGGTTGCATTCATTACAGCCAACGGTCTCAGTGATATAGAGCTTGAGCGTATTCGTCATGACACGAGTTATGACGGTGGCTTTAGATTAGGTGGGGTTAAATTCATTCTCGACGGCTCGCCGCAAGGTCGAACAGCTTGGATGTCTGAGCCGTATCATGAAGGTCCTCCTGGCGTCGACAGCAATTATGTCGCCTATCCTAGCTATGACCCCGACGCTTATCGATCCCGTATCCGCGGGCTGATTAACCGTGGTACGCCGGTACTCGCTCATGCAAATGGGGATGAGGCTATAGAACTTATGGTGGATGGGATTGGCAATGCTTTGGCTGGTAGTGCGGTTCCTGATCATAGGTCGACCATTATTCACGCGCAACTAATTAGACCTGATCAATTAGATAGAGTAAAAGACTTGGGAATTATTCCTTCTTATTATGCAGTACATCCATATTTCTGGGGTGATTGGCATCGGTTGAGCTTTGGTGACGATAGAGCTAGTTTTATTAGCCCGGTTGCTGCAACTATCGAGCGCGGTATACCGTTTACGGTTCACAACGATTCACCTATTGTGCCGCCGGATATGATGCGCTTGATCTCGATTACCGTAAATAGAGCCACTAGAAGTGGTTATATTCTTGGGCCAGATCAGCGGGCAACGGTAGAACAAGCAATTTATGCTGTGACTCAGGGAGCTGCGTTTCAATATTTTGAAGAAGATGAGAAGGGATCAATTACTGTGGGTAAAAGAGCAGATCTTGTCGTGCTTGCAGCAGACCCGCGTGATGTTGATCCGAACACACTTGCTGATATTGAGGTAGTAGAAACCTTCGCCCGGGGAAAATCAGTATTTAAGAAATAGAATATCCAGGAAATAGGCTTCTTTTGGGTATAACAATATAGGAGTGCGTAATGAAAGTTGCTTTTATTGGACTGGGTGTCATGGGATATCCAATGGCCGGCCATGTCAAAAATGCAGGAATGAATGTTTGTGTGTACAACCGTTCAACAGAGAAAGCTGAAAAATGGTGTGCAGAGTACGGAGGTGAGATGGCAGCCACTCCTGCGGCAACGGTGGCAGGTTGCGATGTGGTTTTATCTTGTGTTGGCAATGACAACGATGTAAGGCAGGTTTTGCTTGGCAACGATGGTGCATTCGTTGGAATGGGTGATGGAACTATTTTAATTGATCACACTACAGCCTCAGCCTCTTTGGCTCGAGAGCTTTACGGGATTGCCGAAGAGCAGGGCAAAAAATTTCTCGACGCGCCAGTTTCTGGTGGTCAGGCTGGTGCTGAAAATGGTGCATTGACAGTGATGGTCGGTGGGGATGCCGCTGTTTACGAATCTGCTAAGCCTGTGTTGGATAGTTACTCCAAATTCAACAAGCTGTTAGGGCCAGCTGGCAGCGGTCAGCTAGCAAAAATGGTGAATCAGATTTGTATTGCCGGTGTGGTGCAGGGGCTTGCTGAAGGACTGAATTTTGCGATAAAAGCTGGCCTCGATGGTGAAGCTTTAATCGAAACAATTTCAAAAGGCGCTGCGGGCTCTTGGCAAATGGAAAATCGCTTTAAAACAATGCTGGCCGATAATTATGAGTTCGGTTTTGCAGTGGATTGGATGCGCAAAGATTTAGGTATCGCTTTGGAAGAAGCAAGTAGTAATGGCGCGGATCTTCCTGTAACTCAGTTGGTAGACAGTTTTTATTCTGAGGTTCAGGCAATGGGGGGCAATCGATGGGACACTTCTAGTTTGCTAACCAGATTCACTAGGAAGTAAGTTTCTCGCTTGGATGCTGAGAAATTCTTAATAGCTTCTGCAATTATTAGGCAATTGCTTGGGATAGGTTGCAGAGCTAGCTTTTAGAACTCTGCTCCGATTTAGAGCAATATCTATTAAGTGCTTTTGCTCCAAACGGCCCCAATTTACTAGCAATTCATCCCATTTCTATTGATTCTTAGGCGCTAAACCTCTAACTTACACTTCCAGCACGAATAACCTTCGGGGGAGCCCAATGAAATCTAAAAATTTACTTATTTTTTCAGTACTTAGCGCGATTAGTAGCCTGGCAGTTGCACAGACAGGTGATTACGAGGTACCGCGTACTGAATACGGACATCCAGATCTGCAAGGCGTTTGGAACTTTAGTTCGAATACGCCGATGCAACGGCCTACAAGATATGGCACGCAGGAATTTCTTACAACAGAAGAAGTTGAAGAAGCTGTTGCCAGGCAGCAAGCTTCAGCCGCGGCAGCTGATGCAAGAGCTGCGGAACTTGTCATCAATCCTGAAGCGCCGGAGCCGGGCAAAGACCCGGGTGGTTATAACGATTTCTGGTTTGAGCTTGCTGGAATTGGGGATACAGTTCGAACATCATTAATCGTCTATCCGGCAGATGGTCGTCAACCAGACTATGTCGAAGGAGCGAATACTCAATTTGGTGGTCTTGGTCCAGATATTCCCGGTACCCGCCCAGTGCGTTATGTCGTCGGCGGAATAGAAAAGGATGGTCCAGAGGATCGAGGTCTTTCTGAGCGCTGTATTGTTGGTTTTAACTCAGGCCCACCTTTCACGCCAAGTTTGTATAACAACAACATGCAGATTTTCCAGAATAAAGACACAGCTGTCATCATGACTGAAATGATTCATGATGCTCGTATTGTTCCATTAGTAGATAAGCCTGCTCTTGATGACAATATACGACTTTGGTCAGGTGATTCTCGTGGCTATTATGACGGTGACACATTGGTAGTAGAGACAAAGAATTTCAATGGTTTACGCCAAACCTTTGGAAACGCTGGTCATAACTATAACGCAACTCTAACTGAAAAATTTACCCGTATGGCTCGCGATACAGTTAATTATGAGTTCACCATTGATGACCCAACTACATTTACTGATACGATAACAGCTATTGTGCCGATGACTAAGTTAGGTGGGCAGGTATATGAATATGCTTGCCATGAAGGTAACTACGGAATGCTCAATACCCTGCGTGGGAAAAGAGTTGAAGATCGTACCGGAATTTCAAGTGGCGCGAACTAAGCTCTAATTTTACAAAAGGGTGATTATTAAATAATCACCCTTTTTTTTCACCAGAGCATAATTACTAAAACCACACGACTACAATGAACTTGTTTAAGATTTAAGGGTTGTACATGAAAAATATATTACAAAAATTCACTTTGATTGCTGGTCTGATTGCCATTATGAGTTTGGGTTCGGTTCAGGCTGTTGCACAAAGTGGTGAAATAGCACGCACTCCTGACGGCAAACCAGATCTTAGTGGAATATGGCAAGCTATGACTTCAGCTCATTACGATATTGAGCCACATGCAGCAGCTCAAGGGCCTTACCCTAGACAGATGGGCGCGCTCTCGGCAATTCCTGGTGGACTGGGAATTATCGAAGGTGGCCGTATTCCTTACAACGAGCAGAGCGCCCGACAGCGGGATGTCAATAAAGCATCCGCGATTGAAAATGATCCTCTAGCAAAATGCTATATGCCAGGAGTTCCTAGAGCAAATTATCTACCTTTTCCATTTCAAATAGTTCAGTCGCGAGAAGTTATTCTAATTGCTTATGAAATGGCTGAATCAAATAGAATACTTTACGTTGATCAGCCTGATTTAGAGTCGCAAGTGGACGCTTGGATGGGACATTCAAACGCACATTGGGAGGGGGATACATTAGTTGTTCGAGTTAGTGGCCAAATGCCTGATACTTGGTTCGACCGAGCAGGTAATCATCACAGTTTTGCCATGGTTGTAGAAGAGCGTTGGACTGCAACAGGCGCAGATCATCTTAACTATGAGGCGACTATAACTGACGCTAATACTTTCACTCAGCCATGGAAAGTTAGTTTTCCATTGTATAGAAGAGTGGAAGAGAACATGCAATTGCTAGAATTCAAGTGTGCTGAATTTTCTGAGGAATATCTCTACGGCGAGTGGCGTAAAGAAGGAACACCTATCGGCAATCCTCCTCAATAGTAATTTCTATAGCACTGAAAAGCTTGCTTCGAAAGTTGCAGGCTTTTTTTGTGTAAGTTTTAAAATTAGGGGGGTCTATAATTTAGTAGCTAAGGTATTGGTGAAATTTAATCGTTATGAAAGCTGCTGAACTGTTCAAGGTTTTTTCGAGAAATGTCGGGAACAGTAGCGTTCGGTTCAGGATAACCAACAACTAGAACCATGAGAGGTTTTTCAGATACTGGTCTCTCTAATATTTCATTAAGAAACTTCATGGGGCTGGGAGTGTGGGTCAGAGTTGCTAATCCAGCGTTGTGTAATCCAGCGATCAGTAAGCCAGTCGCTATCCCTACTGATTCAGTAACGTAGTAATTCTTGTACTTTTTGCCTTCGCTGCTCACTTGGTACTTTTGTCCGAATACAACGACAAGATAGGGTGCTCGCTCAAGAAAGGGCTTGTCCGCATCTGTTCCCAGAGGTGCTAATGCATCCAGCCAGTCTTGCGGTGCCCGCTTGGTATAGAATTCTTTTTCCTCAAGCTCTGCTGCTATGCGAATTTTTTTTTTGATAATTGGGCTGCTTACCACAGCAAAATGCCACGGTTGTCTATTGGCCCCACTCGGAGCAGTGCCTGCAGTGAGTAAACAATCTTCAATGAGTTTTCTTGGAACAGTTTTGTCTGAGAAATCACGAACTGTTCGCCTCGTTGACATAAGCTGTTCGAAGTCGGTTGCCCGCTCCTGCATTTCCGAATCGGCTAAGAACTTAAAGTTAAGCTTTACTGAATTCACTTAAGGTTCCTTCTAATCATATTTTAAATCCATAACTTTGTTCGGGTCGCCGCGAAATATAATATAGCTTATATTCTCTGAGGGGATTTCATGCCAACCGTGAGGCATGCCCTTAGGTATGATTGCAATATCGCCGACTTTTACTTTCTGTCGAACTGCGCCTCGAATCTCACCGCTTTCAATGGGACCTAAAAGAGCGCTTACTGTACTGGTTTTCTCAATTAGTTCGCCGCCAGTCAACATTGTTCCTTCGCCAGCTACTATGTAATAAATTTCATCAAGGTCGGGATGGGCAATTCCGGTCGCTAGTCCGCCTGCTTCCTTGTGATTGCGTTGAACAACAGAAATACCTAGGTGTTCTTCACCAACATCAACGTGGCGCATAACGATATCACTTACATTTCGGCCACCTTTTAGATTTGCGAGGCCCTGAGCTAAGGTTGCCTTAACTTCTTGTTCAGTCATGATCGTGGCTGACTCACCTTCATGATGGTCAGCTTGTGTCGTAAGCAAGGGAAAGCTCACGAGAAAGCAGATACCGATTATCTTTATTAATTTTTTCATTTTGGCTCCTAATCTTTCTTTTAAAGAATATAAGGGGGAAATTATATTCTTTGAATGTTCTATTCTGCTTGAATTTCAGTGGCAATTCGTTGAACGTCGTCTAATACTCGAAGTAGATTTCCGCTCCAGAGCAATCCGATTTCTTCTTCATTATATCCTCGACTAACCAG
>CAWKZI010000102.1:0-7387 GCA_963854365.1 Gammaproteobacteria bacterium | reverse complement strand
GAAGAAGTCGGAGAAAAAAAATATCAATCGCAGGTAATTGAGCGTTCAATAGAAGAATTGCCGGAAGGTGACGTAGTAATTCAAGTGCAGTATTCTTCGATTAATTTCAAGGATGCGCTCTCGGCTAGTGGCAATAAAGGTGTCACACGACAGTTCCCTCATACTCCAGGAATCGATGCTGCAGGCCTTGTGGTTTCTTCCACTGATTCAACATTTGCCGAAGGTGATAGAGTTATCGTAACTGGTTATGATTTGGGAATGAATACAGCCGGTGGCTTTGGTCAATATATTAGAGTTCCAGCTGCTTGGGTCATAAAATGCCCGTCAAACCTATCGATTCGCAACAGTATGATAATTGGAACTGCCGGTTTTACCGCGGCTCTGTGCATAGAGAAACTGCAAACTAACGGTGTATTACCGGAAAGTGGCCCAATTTTAGTTACGGGCGCCACCGGTGGCGTTGGCATTATTGCAGTTGCACTTTTGAGTAAACTTGGCTATGAAGTAATTGCCAGCACAGGTAAGCAGTCAGCTGAAGAAATTTTGAAGAAGCTGGGCGCGCATACGATTATCGATAGAAATGAGATTAATGAACCAACTTCAAGACCTTTATTAAAAGAACAATGGGCTGGAGCAATCGATGTTGTTGGCGGCGATACTTTGTTCTCAGTCTTAAAATCGATTAAATATGGAGGCTCTGTGGCTTGTTGTGGTTTAGTGCAGTCGCCAATATTCGAAGCTTCAGTATTTCCATTTATTCTACGTGGGGTAAATTTGTTAGGTGTGGATTCTGTTGAACTTCCTCTTGAAGTGAAGCGGGCTATGTGGAGAAAATTAGCAGGTGACTGGAGTCTAGATATTCTAGATTCACTCGCTACCGAGATTACCCTTGACGATCTACCTAAATGCCTTGCTCTTGTTTTGGCAGGGAACGCCACAGGTCGATATCTAGTCAATCTAGAAAAATAATTCTAAATTTATCTTTTTCTTAAACTTATTATTGTCAGTCTATAACTTATACTTCTTATTGCTATCAGTCCCAACGTAATTTGGGGGGTTAAGGTGTATAGAACTACAATATAGGAAGTTTTAAAAGAGTGAATCTAGCGGCAACACAAAATATTAGAAAAAGAAACGAATAAAGTTCCATGACTTGACTGAAGTACACTATGCTGTACCAATAGCTGCTTGACTATAGTTAGTTAACGCCGTCTAAACAAGGGTGTGGGCTCTGCAACAGTCGCTTGATATCCAGTGGTAAAATCACCGAAGGCAGCTAAGCAGTCGTCTATGTCTTGATCGTAACGAATCGCAAAAGCATTAAAACCACATTGCTGCATATAGTAGAGCTGATCTCTTAACACATCACCAATAGCGCGAATTTCACCTTGATAGTTTCTCGTGGTTCGCAATTCACGGGCATTGCTATAGGATCTGCCATCGGAAAAAATTGGAAAGTTGAGGGCGATTAGAGGGAAATTATGAAACGAATCTTCAAGTTCACTGGCACGATCATCACTATCTAGCCAAATAGCAATATTGCCATTGTAATCATTAAGCTCTTCTTGATAATTTTTCCAAAAACTTAAGGATACAAGAAAGTTCTTCCCAGGAACTGCCTTCAAGACTTCAGGCCCAGTGGCCTCTTTTAAAACTGTCCAGTAATCTCTAGCGGCTGCGCCATCTTTAATCAACTTTGGCATAAACCTGCTCCTTAAAGGGTTCCATACCTACACGTTTGTAGGTGTCGATAAATTTTTCATTATCTTGACGTTGATCCTTATAAACCATGATAATTTTTTGTACCACCTCAGGTATTTCTTCTTGCGCGAAGGAGGGGCCAATAATTTTCCCCAGGCTGGCTTGATTCTTTGAAGAGCCGCCCAAGGAAACTTGATAAAACTCCTCTCCTTTTTTGTCCACGCCGAGTATACCGATATTTCCTACATGGTGATGTCCGCATGCATTCATACATCCGGATATGTTCAAATTTATTTCTCCAATTTCTAATAAGTCATCATAGTCACTGAACTCGCGTTGTATCGATTCAGCTATCGGGATAGATTTAGCATTGGCTAGAGCGCAAAAATCCCCGCCTGGGCAGCAAATCATATCTGTGAGCAAACCTAGATTTCGACTAGACATGGACTCAGACTGCAGGCCTAGCCAGAAATCATAAAGCTTGTCCTGTCTTACATCAGCGAAGACAATATTCTGTTGATGACTAACACGTACTTCGCCAAAGCTATATTCATCGGCTAATTGTGCAAGATAATTTAGTTGTCTGTCGGTAACGTCGCCCGGTGCTACTCCGGTTTCTTTGAAGCATACGGTTGCTATAGCATAGCCGGGTATTTTATGTGGTTTTACATTTTGGGTATGCCAGCTGGAAAAAATAATATCATTCTGTAGTCGGTTAGATAGGCTGTCGGGGTTATCGGCAAGAGACTCATAGTCAGGATCGGAAAAAAAGGATTTGCATCGTGTAATCTCATCATCTGTAAGAAGAAGCGCGCTGTCTTTTATCGACTCCCACTCCGTCATGACTTTATTTTTAAATTCCTCGACGCCTATTTCTTTCACTAAGATCTTAATTCGCGCCTTATATTTATTGTCCCGTCTCCCTTCGCGGTTATAGACGCGAAGGATAGATTCTAAAGCAGAAAGTAAGTGCTTTTTTTCTACAAACGGAAAAATTTCCTTGCCGATGACGGGCGTTCGTCCAAGACCCCCACCTGCCAAAATACGAAAACCTACCAAGCTTTCTGAATTTTGAGTTAGATAAATTCCAATATCATGAACTTGAGTTGCAGCTTGATCGATCTTGGTGCCGCATACAGCAATTTTGAATTTTCTTGGTAAATAAGCAAATTCGGGATGAAAAGTCGACCACTGCCTTATGATTTCACAATAAGGACGTGTATCCTCAAGCTCATCAACAGCAACTCCGGCGAACTGATCTGTAGTGGTATTTCTAATGCAGTTACCGCTGGTTTGAATCGCATGCATCTCAACTTCAGCAAGGTGCTTGAGGATATCTGGTACTTCTGCTAAATCAGGCCAGTTAAATTGAATATTTTGGCGTGTGGTGAAATGCCCGTAGCCTTTATCAAAATGGGTGGAGATGAAAGCTAGTTTCCGAAGTTGCATGGAAGAGAGCATGCCATAGGGAACAGCTACACGAAGCATAGGCGCGAGACGTTGGACGTAGAGCCCATTCTGCAAGCGTAGTGGAAGAAATTCTGACTCGGATAGTTTGCCAGCTAAAAATCTTTCGGTCTGGTTCTGAAATTGCTGTACCCGGTCGGCCAGCATCTGATGATCGTAATTATCGTATTGGTACATACTTTGTTATTTATTCCTGCAAATAGGTTCTGTGGAGTCGTTGTTGTAAACAGGACCGTGCATTGTAAACAATGCTTACGACGTTTGTAAGTTAGTTTTTAGCCCTTCACTCGATAACAGGTGAAAGCATTTTAGCTACAATATCTACGGGCTTAGATTTTCTCCTCGCTAAGTCTTCTACTTGATCGTTAGTGATCTTGCCCACTGAAAAATATCTGGAATCCGGGTGAGAGAAGTAGAATCCGCTGACACTAGCTGCAGGCGTCATAGCGTAGCTTTCAGTTAGATCAACACCGAGTTCAGCATTGGCATTAAGTAAGTTGAACAAAGTCTCTTTTTCGGAGTGATCAGGGCAAGCTGGATACCCCGGGGCAGGACGGATACCCTGATACTTTTCGCGAATCAACTCGTTTTTGGAGAGGTCTTCGTTTTGAGCGTAACCCCAGAGTTCGGTTCGAACCCTAGCATGCATATGTTCCGCAAATGCTTCAGCTAGTCGATCTGCCAAGGCTTTTACCAATAAGGCTGAGTAATCATTATTTTCTGATTCGTATTTAGCAGCTAATTCATCAGCGCCTATTCCAGCAGTTACTACAAATCCCCCAATATAGTCATCAATATTTTCGCCTTCCGGAACGATAAAGTCAGCTAAAGATAAGTTATCTAATTTTTCTTCCTTCGGCATTTGCTGGCGTAAGAAATGAAATGTTGCTAACGTTGATAAGTTACCTTGAGTTCCTTTTTCAGCGTTGCAGTCTAGTAATCGAACATCATTAGCGCCATATTTTTCCGCCGACCAAAATCCAACTACTGCTTTTGCTCGCAATAGTTTGTTATCAACAATTTCTTTAAGAAGTTCTTGCGCATCCTTAAATAAATCACGAGCTGCTTCGCCAACTTTTTTATCATCTAGAATTGCAGGGTACTTCCCGCTCAAGCTCCAAGTGATAAAGAAAGGCGTCCAATCGATGTAGTCGATAAGTGTAGTCAATGAATAATCATCAAATATTTTCGTACCAGTGAAACTAGGCTTTGTTGGTTTGTAATTATTCCAACTCGGCATAAATTTATTTTCGTTGGCCTCCTCATATGATAATAGATTACGCTTACCCCTACGATTCGCGATTCGCACCCGAATAGCTTCATACTCTTCTTTTACTGTCGCGCAGTAATCTGCTTTGTTGTTAGCATTGAGAAGGTTGCTAACGACGCTAACGCTTCGAGATGCGTCTGGAACGTAGATAGTTGCATCGTTCTGATAATTCTGTTCTATCTTTACAGCGGTATGTGCTTTCGAAGTTGTCGCACCACCGATTAATAAGGGAATTGATAAATCGAGTCGTTGCATTTCCACAGCGACATGAACCATTTCATCTAGAGAGGGAGTGATTAAACCGCTAAGTCCTATGATGTCGACATTTTCAGCCTTTGCGGTATCTAAGATTTTTTCGCAAGAAACCATTACCCCAAGGTCAATAACATCGTAATTATTACAGCCTAAAACAACACCCACAATATTCTTTCCAATATCGTGAACATCGCCTTTTACTGTGGCCATGAGTATCTTGCCTTTGGTTTTGATTTCAGCGCCTAGCTTTTCGGCTTCGATATAGGGTAAAAGGTAAGCGACGGCTTGTTTCATTACCCGTGCGCTTTTTACTACCTGTGGCAAGAACATTTTGCCACTACCGAAGAGGTCTCCAACCTCATCCATACCCTTCATTAAGGGGCCTTCGATTACATGAATAGGGGATTTAGCTGAAACTCTTGCTTCTTCAGTATCGTCTTCAATGAATTTAGTTATGCCTTTTACCAAGGCGTAACTAAGACGCTCTTGAACGCTTTCCTCGCGCCAACTTAAATCTTTAACGTTAGTCTTGGCCCCATCACCACTATATGTCTGGGCCACTTCCATTAGATTCTCTGTTGCATCACTGTTTCTGTTGAGGACAACATCTTCCACTGCTGCTTTTAGCTCAGCTGGTATGTCATCATAGACAGCCAGCTGCCCAGCATTGACGATGCCCATGCTCAGTCCTGCTTTTATGGCGTGATAGAGAAAAACAGAATGGATGGCTTCTCTTACAGCGTTGTTACCTCGAAAAGAGAATGAAACATTACTAACGCCGCCCGATATTAAAGCTCCTGGTAAGTTTTCTTTGATGTACTTGCAACATTCAATAAAATCTACAGCATAGTTATTGTGTTCTTCTATGCCAGTGGCAATGGCGAAAATATTAGGATCGAAGATTATATCGGCAGGAGGAAAAGCTAATTCGTTTACCAGTAGCTCATAACTACGCGCACAAATACTGTTTTTCTTTTCTAAAGAGTCAGCCTGGCCATTCTCGTCGAATGCCATGACTATGACTGCGGCACCATACTTCTGGCACAGGCGAGCTTTTTTCAAGAATTCTGCTTTTCCTTCTTTTAGGGAAATTGAATTTATAACAGCCTTGCCCTGGACACACTTCAGTCCAGTTTCAATAATTTCCCATTTAGAAGAATCGATCATTATGGGGACGCGGCTAATTTCGGGTTCGGAGGCAATTAATTTTAAGAAGCGATCCATCGCTGCTTCAGATTCGAGCATGCCCTCATCCATATTGATGTCAATAATTTGAGCGCCAGCTTGGACTTGCTGCAAGGCAACATCTAATGCCTCATCGAAATCCTCCTCACGAATTAGGCGGGAAAATTTTGCAGAACCTGTAACATTTGTTCGCTCCCCTACATTGACAAAAAGGGAGGACTCATCGATGTTAAAAGCCTCGAGTCCACTCAATCGACAGGCAGGTTTAATTTTGGGAAGCTTCCTAGGTGCGAATTCGCGGATTGCTTCTACAATTGCAGCAATATGCTCTGGTCGAGTACCACAGCAACCACCCACAATGTTTACAAAACCCTGTGACGCAAATTCTGCAATGATGGCCGCCATTTCTTCTGGTGATTGGTCGTACTCGCCGAATTCATTTGGTAGGCCGGCATTGGGGTGAGTAGATACAAAGCACTCGACTATGCTAGCGGACTCTTCGATATGTGGTCGAAGTTGTTTGGCGCCAAGTGCACAATTGAACCCGATAGAAAGTGGATTAGCATGAGCGACTGAATTGCAAAACGCAGCAACAGTTTGGCCAGATAAAGTTCTACCACTAGCATCAGTGATAGTTCCTGAAATCATTAAGGGAAGTGAAAACTTTTCGTCTTGAAAGCATGTATTTATGGCAAAAATCGCTGCTTTGGCATTTAGAGTGTCAAAAGCTGTTTCAAGAAGAATAATATCAACACCACCATCCATTAACCCTTTAGTGCTGTTGTAATAATCACTAACCAAAAGGTCGAAAGTAGTATTCCTAAATCCTGGATCGTTTACATCGGGTGAGATCGAGGCTGTTTTACTTGTTGGGCCAAGAGCCCCGGCTACAAACCGATGTTGCTGGGGATTAAGCTTGTTAAACTGATCGCATACCTCCCGTGCTATTCGGGCAGCAGAGAAATTCAGTTCATAGCTAATTTCCTCGAGGTTGTAGTCTGCCTGAGAGCTGCGCGTGGAATTAAAAGTATTAGTTTCAATTATGTCGGCGCCGGCTTCTAAATAGGAGCGGTGAATATCTGCAATAATTTCGGGTTGAGTGATGCTGAGCAAGTCATTGTTGCCAGAGAGGTCATGAGGATGATCAGAAAAACGCTGTCCCCTGAAATCACCATCACTCAACTTGCGTGACTGGATCATGGTGCCCATAGCCCCATCTAGCACAATAATGCGCTTAGAGAGGGCTAGACGAAGCAATGATTCAGCTGGCTTGGTATTCATACTATCTATAACCTGTTTATCTAGCAGAGCGGCAAAAAGTTGGCAATTCTATCAAAAGCAGCGCAGGTATCCATTATCTAATAACCAACTGTTTCAGTCAGTTATTCAAATTCCTGACTGCTTAGCGTATTATATAGGTTCGCAACTCATTCAAATCGAGAAATCCTAATGGTTAGCATTACAGAGTCCGCACAAGAATACCTAACTGAACTGCTTGAAAAGCAAGAC
>CAWKZI010000101.1:0-7476 GCA_963854365.1 Gammaproteobacteria bacterium | reverse complement strand
ACATTCTAACGCGCACGGTTGTTGATTCTCAACATCAAGGCAGTTGGTATATGCGTGCTTGGCCAAATTTCCTTGGCGAGATTGCTATTTACCACATCACAAAAAAATAAAAGCTCGAATAACTATGTCCAAAATAATTTTAGCCAGTAGCAATATTGGAAAACTCAAAGAACTTAAGAATATTCTCGACAGGAAAGATATTGAGCTACTCCCGCAGTCAGAATTTAACATTAGTGAGGCTGAGGAAACTGGTCTAAGTTTTGTAGAAAATGCACTAATAAAAGCCAGACATGCTTGCGCGACCACTGGGCTGCCAGCGATAGCAGATGATTCAGGTATTGAAGTTGATGCTCTCAATGGTCGACCAGGAATATATTCTGCCCGTTATGCTGGTGTGTCAGGAGACAGAGCTAACGCCGAAAATAATCTTAAATTGTTGTCAGAATTAGACCAGGTTGCTGATTTAGAACGCACTGCTCGCTTTCAATGCGTGATAGTGTCTATGCATCACGCCTCAGACCCTATGCCACTTATTTGTCAAGGCACCTGGGAAGGACGAATTTTATTTGAGGAGTCTGGCAATAATGGCTTTGGCTATGATCCATTATTCTATGTCCCCACTCATGATTGCGCGTCTGCGGATTTGGATCCGGAAACCAAGAATTCCGTGAGCCATCGCGGCCAAGCTCTTAGGCAACTTATGCAATGCTGGAACTTCCGCCACTAAGTCTTTACATACACATTCCTTGGTGTATCAAGAAATGTCCGTACTGTGATTTCAATTCTCACGAAGCGAGCCAATCTTTCCCTGAAGAGGAGTATGTTGACGCATTAATCTCTGATTTCGAAACCGATTGGTCGCGCATTGAGCCACGTCAAATTCATTCAATATTTATTGGCGGTGGGACTCCAAGCCTTTTTTCTGCGAATAACCTTGATGTACTTTTAAAAAATATTCGTGCAATAAGTGGTTATGAGGAAGACATTGAAATAACACTTGAGGCGAATCCTGGCACAGCAGAAGCAAAAAAGTTTAAAGCATTTAGAGAAATCGGTATCAATAGATTATCGATCGGCATACAAAGCTTCGAAGATCAGCAGCTAAACAATTTAGGAAGGATTCACAACGGTAGCGAGGCAAAACAGGCGATCGAGGTTGCGCTACAATCAGGTTTTGAAAACATTAATCTTGACCTTATGCACGGCTTGCCAGGACAGACTATCGAGGAAGCGCTTGCCGACATTAAGACTGCTCTAAGTTATAACCCGACCCACTTGTCGTGGTATGAACTAACTATAGAACCAAACACAATGTTTTATAGTAAGCCACCATCACTGCCTAACGCCGCCCTAATTGAGGAGCTTCAGTCCAATGGTCGAGCTCTGCTTAATCGGTCTAATTTTAAACAGTACGAAGTCTCAGCCTACGCAAAGGAAAATAGACAATCTCAGCACAATATTAATTATTGGTCATTTGGCGATTACATCGGAATCGGTGCCGGCGCACATGGGAAATTGAGCGATCAAAAAACTAATGCGATACTGAGAACAAGGAAACATAAGCAACCACAACACTATTTGCGCAGCGAATTATCAAGAGTAGCTGAAATTCTTGAAGTTGCAGAAGCTGACAGGCCTTTAGAATTTCTACTCAATGCTCTCAGATTAAAAAGCGGATTTATGCAATTTGAATTCGAACAGAGAACCGGTGTCCCTTTTAGCACCATAGTAAAAAAGGTAGAATATCTGGGCAATAGCGGTATGCTGGCCTTAGACAAAGTCGATGGCAGCGTACGAGCCACGGACAAAGGTTACCAATTGCTAAATAACGTACTAGAGGAATTTCTCTGAAATGGAGAGTTTGCACCAAAAGCACTGCGAAGCTTGCCAATTGGGAGCGCCTATTGTTACAGACGATGAGGCTAATAATTTGCTTCTGAGTATTCCTGCGTGGAAAAAAGAGTTTCACGAAGGCGTTGAAAAACTTAGCCGGGAATTTCATTTTATTGAGTTCAAGGATTCGTTTGCATTCACCTACAAGGTTGCAAATTTATCTGAACGAGAACAACACCACCCTGCAATCCTGACTGAATGGGGAAAAGTTAAAATATACTGGTGGAGTCATAAGATAAATGGATTACATATCAATGATTTCATCATGGCCGCGAAAACAGACATGATCGCCAAACTTTCCTCAAAGAACTGATTTTCGGCTAACTGCAATGACTATTCGATCCTCTAATTTGTTGAGCCAGCTAGATGATGTAATCAGCCTGGCAAGTGTCAGCTCGACAAATCCTGCATTAGACACCAGTAATAAGCCAGTTATTGATTATCTTGGTGAGCAGTTCGAATCCCTCGGATTTTCTTGTGAAGTGATTCCAAATGAAAAAGGTGAAAGCAATAGCAAAGTAAATCTAATAGCTACTTATGGATCTGGCCCCGGCGGTTTGGTGTTGGCAGGTCATACTGACACAGTTCCCCTAGACGAAAAATATTGGAGTGTTAACCCATTCCGTCTAACCGAACGAGACAGTAAGCTCTACGGCCTTGGCGTTACCGATATGAAAGGGTTTTTCCCCATTGTTATTGAAGCTATAAAACCTCTAATGGAAGAAGAATTTAAAGAGCCATTAATAGTCCTTGCCACAGCAGATGAAGAAACCTCTATGCAAGGTGCTCGCGTCATCGCTGAACTTGGCCGACCACGGGCACGCGCAGCAATAATAGGCGAGCCCACCGGGCTTCGACCGGTTAAGGCACATAAAGGTATTATGATGGACCGCATCCAGTTATTAGGTGAGAGCGGTCATTCTTCTGACCCAGCACTTGGTAAGAATGCTCTCGACGCAATGCATTTGGTGATTAGCGATCTCTTGACTTACCGCTCTGAGATCAAAGAAAAATATCGGAGTAACTTATTCACTATTCCCTATCCAACTTTGAACCTAGGTAGCATTCATGGTGGGGACAATCCAAATAGAATCTGCGGGCATTGTGAACTTGAGTTCGATATTCGACTTATGCCAGGCATGCACATAGATTCCATAAGAGAGGAAATACGGGAACGCATTGGGTCGATAACCGATCCATTAGAAATACAATTCGAATTGGTTCCAATCTTTACTGGAGTGCCCGCCTTCTTTACTGACGAAAATAGCCAATTACTTAAGATGGCTGAATCTCTAACCGGCCATTCGGGCATTAGTGTTGCGTTTGGAACCGAAGCGACGTTTCTGCAGGAGCTTGGAATGGATACAATTATTTTGGGCCCCGGGAATATTGATCAGGCCCATCAACCAGACGAATACATGTCTATGGATATGATCGAACCCTGTATTAATGTATTAAGAAAATTTGTTCATGCAAATTGTTTAAGTAGTACGCCTTTATGATAAATAGAAAAGACATGATCGATCTGTTCCGTGCTTCATCCGCTTATATTAACGCCCACCGTGGCAAAGTCTTTGTAGTGTTACTCAGTGGGGAAGCACAAGCTGATGGTAATTTTTCTAATATCGTCTATGACCTGAGTCTGTTGCACAGCCTTGGAATAAAGTTGGTGCTGGTGCAAGGTGCTAGACCCCAAATTACAGCTGCCTTAGAGAAGGCAAATATGAACTCAAGTTACCATCGAAATTTACGCGTAACAGAATCCAAATGTATCGAAATAGTTAAACAGACTGTAGGAATTTTAGGAATCAATATTGATGCGCTTTTTTCAACAGGAACAAGAAATTCACCAATGCATGGCTCGGATATTCGGCTTTGTCGCGGTAATTTTGTTACTGCCAAGCCGGCTGGAATTCATGACGGCGTGGATTTCCACTTTACTGGCAAAGTCCGCAAAATTCATGCAACTGCCATAAACAAGCAATTAGACCAGGGAAGCCTTGTGGTCTTATCTAACCTCGGTTATTCCCTGACCGGAGAGGTGTTCAATTTGTCTGCCGAAGAAATCGCTACTGAAGCAGCTATCGCATTGAATGCCGAGAAGTTAATACTGATGATTCCAGAAGACGGAGTTATTGATGATGAGGGACAACTAATATCTTCTCTGTCAGAAAGTGACGCAAAGAAATATGCCGACAAAAAGGCCAAACTTTTGGATGAGGAATCCAAGTGTATTAGTCAGGCTTTGTACGCCTCATTACGAGCATATTCGAACAATGTGCATAGAACTCATTTAATCAGCTTCAAATCTAATGGCGCATTGTTACAAGAATTGTTTACCCGTGAAGGAAATGGCAGCCTAGTCAGCAATGATAGTTTTGATAAATTGCGAGAGGCATCTATTTCTGACGTAACTGGTGTCCTCGATTTAATAAGGCCTTTAGAAAACGATGGCACTTTAGTAGAAAGATCAAGAGAACTTTTAGAAAATGAAATTCAGAATTTCAAAATAATTGAATTTGAAGGTGCAATTATTGCCTGCGCTGCCTTGTACCCAATTGATTTTCAAAGTGGCGAGATAGCGTGTATTGCGGTTGAGCCAAACAAACAAAAGAATGGCTACGGAGAACAGCTTCTTGCAAGTCTGGAAAAAAACGCTACCGAGCTTGGTTTTACTAAACTGTTTGTTTTAACCACAGTGGCATCGCATTGGTTTATTGAAAAAGGCTTTTCTGAAGCAAATTTAGATGAACTTCCTGATCAACGGAAAAAACTCTATAACATGCAAAGAAAATCGAAGGTATTTCTCAAAAAATTATCGTGAATTCAAGATACTTGTTATGACTGAATTCTTTCCAATAAACAAATACTATAATTGTAAGGGTTGTCTTCATCTTTCCTGTAATCATAACGACTCAGCTCTTGCCAATCAGATTCGTCAAACTCAGCCAGAACAGTATCGCCATCTACCTCTGCGTGCACTCGGGTGAGGTGAAATCTTTGAGCTCTGGGTAATGCTGCTTGATACAGGCCCGCTCCGCCAATTACAAAGGCTTCTTCTGAGCCATCAATAAAAGAAATACTCTCAGCGAGTCTTATAGCCTGCTCCAGAGAATTGACTACTTTGGCTCCCTCCACAACATAGCGAGCGTCTCTGCTAATAATGATATTGGCACGGCCTGGTAATACTCGGCCGATTGATTCCCAGGTTTTCCTCCCCATGATAATGCTGCAACCCATCGTAGTTCGTTTGAAATACTTTAGATCCTCAGAGAGGTGCCAAGGCAGAGCATTATTTCTACCAATAACTCTGTTTTCCGCCATGGCACAGATTAGTGCTAGTTTCATTTAATGGTCTCGAGGTTTACTAAGATAGATTTTAAACAGAAAAAGGATAACTTATGGGCTCGTGATGCTGATATCCCTCAACAGAGAAATCATCTAGCGTAACCCAGGTCTCGATATCTTCGAGTGATTTAATCTCAGGATTTATCGTTAACTGAGGTAGATCAAAAGGATCACGCTTAAGCTGCACTGTACGCATCAACTCAAGCTGATCTTCATAAATGTGAGCGTTAACAATCTTGTGATAGGCAAGGCCCGGAGTCTTACCGGTAATTTGCGCCATTAATGCTAATAGAGTAAATGCCTGAATCTGATTAAAGTTTAGCCCCAATGGCACGTCGCAAGACCTTTGATAACTGGTAAGGTAAAGCGACTCTCCCAACAAGGAAAAAGTATGAGTATGCATACATGGGCGAAGACAGCCTAACTCAAACTCCCCTGGATTGTAGAAGGTGAGAATTTCGCCACGATCGTCAATATCATTACTTAAATTATCAACAATCTTCTTTAGCTGATCCAATACTGTGCCGTTAGGCCTTTGCCAGGACCTACCCTGCACTCCATAGACTCTGCCCATATCGTCTTCGCCTTTGCGGACTGAGTTATTCAACCAAGCTTCATTCTGATTGGCATTAGCATCCCAAGATTTGGTGCCCAATTCCCGAAAATCCCGAGCATTATCATAGCCGCAGATATAACCCAAGAGTTCCGCTATAGCAGCTTTCCAGAAGCTTTTTCTGGTGGTAATAATAGGAAATTGATTAGAAGCAACATCGTAGGTGAAATCGGCATTGATTATCGTTAAACATTTCTTGCCGGTTCTCTTGTTTTCTATCCAAACGCCTTGATCGATGATTCGTTGACAGAGATTTAGATACTGTTGCATAACTACTTAAACCCTAACTAAGTGATTGCGGCTGCGGCTTGTAGGAAGACAGAAATAGCAAGATCAAACCACCAATTATCATCGGCGCGGATAAGAGTTGCCCCATCGTCAGCCAATCCAATGCAATAAAGCCAATATCTTGGTCAGGCTCTCTAAAGAACTCGATAAAAAATCGAAAGCAACCATAACCGAGGGCAAATAGCCCTGTTACGGCAAAGCGTGGCCGCGGTTTTGCCGAGTAGAGCCAAAGCAAAGTGAAAAGTACGACTCCCTCTAAAGCGAATTCGTAGAGCTGGGATGCATGTCTCGGCAATTGATCAACATGGGGAAATACCATTCCCCAAGCAACTTCAGTTGGTCGACCCCATAATTCTCCACCGATAAAGTTACCAAATCTACCTGCTCCCAAGCCAAAGGGGACAAGTGGCGAAATGAAATCCATAGTTTCCCAAAAATCTTTCTTCAAGTGTTTCGAATAGAAAAACAGAGCACAGAGTACTCCCAACACGCCACCGTGGAACGACATACCTCCTTCCCATACTTTGAACAACCACAATGGATCACCAAGAAATCGATCGAAATTATAGAAGAATACATAGCCGATTCGCCCACCCAGCACTGCTCCCAAAGCACCATAGAAAATAAGATCAGATATTTGATCCACGGACCAGCGACCGGGTACCTGTCTGCTTCGATAACCAGCAAGTACCCAAGCACCGCCAAAAGCGATTATGTAGGTGATGCCATACCAATGAATACTGATAGGACCAAAAGAGAGTGCAATAGGATCAAATTGTGGAAAAATAAACATGAGCTAATTCGAGTAGTATAAAGAGGGATCAAGCAGACATTATACCTACATTCTTTTGCTATTTCTTTTGCTGAACCATTTCTCGAACAATAGATGTAATCCCAAGCCAATAAACGTTAACATTTCCGTAATGTGTCTTATAATTTTCGCTCATCAGGCAGACCCTCGTTATCGCCTGGTCGTAGCCGCAAACAGGGACGAGTTCTTCGCTCGCGCGACGAATTACGCTCATTTCTGGACCGAACCCGGCAAGAAATCTCAAATTCTTGCCGGTAAAGATCTAGTTGCCAGAGGTACATGGTTAGGATTGACCCGCTCCGGTAGATTTGCTGCGGTAACTAATATTCGTGACCCTTCGCTACCCGAGAAGAAGCTAAAATCCAGAGGTAAACTAACCCTAGATTTTCTTGCTGGAAATCAATCTCCTCTCGATTATTGCGAAATACTCCAAGAGTATTCTAATGAATTTGCCGGATATAATCTTTTAGTCGGGGATCAGCACTCTATGTATTACGTTAATAATTTTGAAGAAAAGATATGT
>CAWKZI010000100.1:0-7541 GCA_963854365.1 Gammaproteobacteria bacterium | reverse complement strand
TTCAAAGTCATTGTATTTTGTTATATCAAACCCCTCTTTCAAATGTGGGCAAAAAACGTCTTGAGGTTATGAGAGAAAGTAACGATGGGTTTTATATTGCTGAGAAAGACCTAGAGCTGCGTGGACCTGGACAAGTTCTGGGTACGCAACAGACCGGATTAATGAGTTTCAAAGTTGCTGATATCGCGAGAGACTCGAATTTGCTGGACTCCGTGCGAGATACCTCTGAACAAATTATGCAATCACACCCAGAAATAATCGACCCATTAATTCAACGCTGGCTTGGCCATAGGGTCAACTACGTCAATGTTTAGCGGCGGCAAGATTTAGTTGTCATAAATTCTAGCTTTTTCATAGAAAAAGACTCGGCGTCTCCTTCGCTCACTTAAATCACTAACGATACTAAAACTATAAAGAAAATTTTCATTATTTGTCCGGCCCGCTTTTTCTAGGGCACTAATAATCGCTAATAAATAAGTACTCATCTTAACGTCTCTGCTCTCTATTCTTGGTCAAATCGGCCTAAATCACGGAATTCCTAGAGTATTCCGTTTATAATCTCTTGCGATTACTTTTAGGCTTAGTTTCTACTAGTGTCATAGTCGACTAATAGCTGTTAGCAGCTGTAACTAACACGTGAAGATCTCATGAACTCCATCCAGGGTTTCTGGCCTCGAGTAGGCAGAAAATTCAAATCTAGATTTCCGGTCTTTTATGAAAAACTGCCGGCACTGGTGGAATTAACACGCTTGAAAAAACCCATTGGCATCTATTTGCTCTTATGGCCAACCATAAGCGCTCTATGGATTGCGGCTAGGGGTGTTCCTGATCTTTTCTTGTTGATAATTTTTGTCTTGGGTACTGCCATCATGCGATCAGCCGGTTGCTGCGTTAATGATTTCGCTGACTACCGAATCGATGGCATGGTACAACGAACCGAACAACGTCCATTGGTAAGAGGAAAGCTCTCGAGAAAAGATGCTCTCCTGTGTTTTCTTTTCTTATCTTCGATCGGTTTTTTACTTGCGCTCTTAACCAATCAACGAACAATTTTGCTTTCATTTGGCGCAATTGCTCTGGTTGTAACGTATCCCTTCATGAAACGATTCACTAATTTGCCACAATTAGTCTTAGGCATCTCATATTCTTGGGGGGTATTGATGGCATTTACTGCTCAAACAAATGAGATCCCACAGGTGGCGTATCTCCTGTTTATAGCTAATTGCTTGTGGACTATTGCTTATGACACTCAATATGCGATGGTGGATCGAGAGTTTGATATTCAAATTGGTGTTAAATCTACGGCTATATTGTTTGGTGATGCAGACAAATTAATGATTGGTGTACTACAGTTCTTATTTGTAATGGCTATGTGGTTAGCCGGGCAGCAACTTGAAATGACGAATTGGTATTATTTCTCGTTACTACTTGCCAGCCTACTCCTGATCTATCAACAGTTTCTCATTAGAGACCGTCTGCCAGGGCCTTGTTTTCGTGCCTTTCTTAACAACAATTGGGTGGGTACAATAATTTTTGTAGGTGTTTTAATAAACTATCTTTAGTAAGCCCGTTCAGATTAGGGGACAGAAAGCGCGCTCATGGCTCAATGACCATGAGCAAGATTATGAACACCAATTATTAAGGTATTCTGTTGGTTAAAGAGCATTACCCAAGGTTTAGCCTAGGAATTCTAAGCTCCGGTAAATGCCTGAATTCCAGTTATAGCGCGACCAAGAATAAGTGCATGAATATCTTGGGTACCCTCATAGGTATTCACAACTTCAAGATTTTGACAATGGCGCATAACCGGATACTCATCAGAAATTCCATTACCCCCTAGCATATCCCTCGCTTCCCGAGCAGTATCCAACGCTTTCAAACAAGAATTTCTTTTTAGGAGAGAAATTAGAGGAGGCGCTAACTTGCCTTGATCCCGTAATCGACACGCCTGCAAACAACCTTGTAAGCCTAATGAAATATCTGTTTGCATGATCGCTAACTTCTTTTGAATAATCTGATTCGCTGCTAAGGGACGACCAAACTGTTTTCGATCAAGGGTGTATTGCCGCGCTGTGTGCCAACATGTTTCAGCTGCTCCTAAGGCCCCCCAAGAAATACCAAGTCTGGCAGAGTTCAAACAACTAAAAGGGCCAGCAAGCCCGGTTGCCCCGGGTAATTTATTTCCTTCAGGACAAAAAACTTCGTCCATGACAATTTCGCCTGTTACTGACGCTCGTAAGGCTAGTTTCCCCTCGATTTTTGGAGCGCTGAGACCCTCCATCCCCTTGTCTAGAATGAACCCCCTTATGGCACCCCCATCATCCTTTGCCCAAACGATGAAAACATCGGCAAATGGAGAATTGCTTATCCAATTCTTAGCGCCACTAATACTATAGCCGCCGTTTACAGATTTGGCCCTGGTAATCATGCCGCTAGGGTCGGAGCCATGATCTGGTTCGGTCAACCCGAAGCATCCAATGAACTCTCCGGTTGCCAACTTCGGCAAATACTTTTGTTTTTGTTCCTCGCTACCAAAAACATTGATTGGGTGCATAACGAGAGAAGACTGTACGCTCATCATCGAACGATAGCCGGAGTCCACTGATTCAATCTCTCGGGCCGCCAGCCCATAGCAAACGTAATTCACTCCCGCACAGCCATAGCCTTCTATAGTAGAGCCTAGAAGGCCCAACGCGCCCATTTCACGAAAAATCTCTGGATCAGAATACTCGTTCCGATATGCTTCACGCACTCTTGGTAATAGCTTGTCTTGAGCATATTGCTTTGCTGTGTCTCTCACCAGACGTTCTTCTTCTGTGAGCTGTTCTTCCAAAAGAAAAGGGTCTTCCCAATTAAAAGCTGCGTTGTCCGATCTGACAGACATAAATATCTCCTAACAAATTCAAATTCAATTTCGGCGGGCGCGATAGTTTATCAAATTACTCATGTTTTCACTAAATAGTCTCGGTTGTGTGAACCCAAGTCAGAGAGATTATTAAGAATGCAGAATTTTTCCTAGTTCACTGAGATAAATTCGCGAATATAAGCGACATTTTTTGTAGAATAATACGCCATGGATGTTTCCCACATACTCGACTCTCTTAATGATGAACAACGCAATGCAGTTGCGAGCCCGGCACCAAATTTATTGGTTCTTGCCGGGGCTGGCAGTGGCAAAACCAGAGTGCTAGTTCATCGCATTGCCTGGCTGTTGGAGGCAGAAGATGTCTCTCCCTTCGCGGTTCTTGCAGTGACTTTCACAAATAAGGCTGCGAGAGAGATGCGCAGCCGCATTGAAGAGTTATTGGGGCAATCATTTAATGGTATGTGGGTTGGCACTTTTCATGGTCTCGCTCATAGACTGCTCCGCGCTCATTCGCATGAAGCAGGCCTACCCGATGATTTCCAAATTCTCGACAGTGATGATCAGTTGCGGCTAATTAAGCGACTTAACCGCTCTTTGCATATTGATGAAGAAAAGTGGCCAGCTAAACAATGTCAGTGGTACATCAATGGACAAAAAGACGAAGGTTTACGAGCTGCAAACATTGAGCACTTTGATGATGATTACACAAAAACTATGTTGGATGTGTATCGTGCCTATGAGGAAGCCTGCAATCGCGGAGGCATGATCGATTTCGGAGAGATTTTATTGCGGGCGCATGAGCTTTGGTTAAAAAACCCTCAGGTATTATCTCATTATCAAAATCGTTTCCGTCATATCCTGGTCGATGAGTTTCAAGACACCAACTCAATTCAATATGCATGGCTGAGAGTGTTGGCAGGTAATCAGAATCAATTGATGGTAGTCGGTGATGACGACCAGTCTATTTATGGTTGGCGTGGTGCGAAGATTGAAAATATTCAGCAATTCAGTGTGGATTTCCCAAATGCGGATACGGTCAGGCTAGAACAGAACTACCGCTCCACTTCGACGATTTTACAGGCCGCAAATAAATTGATTTCAAACAACCAAGGCCGGCTTGGGAAAAACTTATGGACCGATGGCGCTGAAGGTGAAGCCATCGGATTGTATGAAGCCTTCAATGAACAAGACGAAGCCCGCTTCATTGTTGACCGAATCCAAGATTGGTTTAATTCAGGCAATCGTCGTTCTGACTCAGCGATCCTCTACCGTTCTAATGCTCAATCGAGAGAACTAGAAGAAGCTCTCTTAAGGGTGGGAGTACCCTATCGTATTTATGGCGGACATCGATTCTATGAGCGCCTAGAAATAAAAAATGCCCTAGCTTACTTAAGGCTACTGATTAATCGGCACGATGATACCGCCTTTGAGCGCATCGTTAATGTTCCAACTAGAGGCATCGGTGGTCGCACTATTGATCTTATTCGAGGTATAGCTAGGCAGGAGCCCTGCTCTTTATGGACTGCATGCGGCAAGGCTATTAATGAATCACATCTGACATCTCGGGCAGCGAACGCTATTCTTGCATTTCTTGAGTTGATCGACAAAATGCAAAATGCCTGCGACGAGCTCGGGCTTCACGAAAAAGCGGAACACGTAATAACAAATAGTGGGCTAGTTCAGCATCACGAAAAAGAAGGTGGCGAGAAAGCTCGTACGCGCATCGAAAACTTGCAAGAACTAGTTACTGCTGCGAGTAATTTTGATGATGTCGATATAGAAGAGGATTTCGACCTTAAGTCAGATAAATTTCTCGCTGCATTCTTAGACAAGGCAGCGCTCGATGCAGGCGACACACAAGCAGATGAGAGTGATGATGCTGTTCAGTTGATGACATTGCATTCCGCCAAAGGGTTAGAATTTCAATTAGTTTTTCTTGCAGGTTTGGAAGAGGGTCTTTTCCCGCATAAGATGTCTATGGATAATCTCTCAGGGCTCGAGGAAGAACGTCGGCTCTGCTACGTAGGCATCACTCGAGCCAAGACTAAGCTTTATATGAGCCATGCGGAATCACGCAGGCTCCATGGAGATATAAATCTATGTCGACCGTCGCGCTTCATAAAAGAAATACCCAAAGAGTTAATTAGTGAAATTCGCCTCAAATCTACAGTGAATCGACAAACTAGTCACACAGGAGGCAGCAGCTTAAGCAACGGATTGGGTGCCAATGCCGAAGTTCCACAAACCGATATCTCCTTGGGCCAAAGAGTCATCCACGGGAAATTCGGTGAAGGTGTGGTATTAAACTACGAAGGTCAGGGCTCAAATGCTAGAGTTCAGGTAAACTTTGATGAGGTTGGTAGCAAGTGGTTGGTGCTGTCCTACGCTAAGCTTGAAGTGCTTACATAGAGTAAATAGTTAGCAAATTTTCTGTACGCTCCATTACGATTAGAACTATTTAATGTATCAATATCACCAGTAGAGGTCGTTATACTTTTATGTATAAAACAGTCATGCAAAAAAGAATTTTCTTTGTTCTGTTCCTTAGCTTAGTAGCCTGTAACGAATCCACAGAAGTTGTAAATAGGGCCCTTTCAGCCGCAGAACAAACTGTTCATGAATGGAAAATGATTACGTCATGGCCTAAGAACCTACCTGCTCTTGGAACTTCGCCAGAACATTTTGCCGATATCGTTAAGAAAATGAGTGGTGGTCGCCTTCTTATTCGTGTCTATGGTGCAAATGAATTAGTCGGTGGGCTTGAGGTGTTCGATGCGGTATCTCAAGGGGTTGCGGAGATTGGCCATACTGGTGCCTATTATGCTCAAGGTAAGATTCCAGCTACGCCTTTCTTCTCAACTATTCCCTTTGGCTTAACTGGAAAAGAACAAGATGCTTGGTTAGCCTACGGTGGTGGCAACGAATTATGGCGTGAGCTTTATGAGCCTTTTAATTTGATACCGGTAAGAGGTGGGAATTCTGGTACTCAAATGTTTGGATGGTTCAACAAAGAAATAAATTCTTTGACGGACATGCAAGGTTTGAAAATGCGTATCCCGAGCCTGGGTGGAGAAGTTTTTAAACGAGCAGGAGGCACTCCTGTAACCATGCAAGTAAGTGAAGTATTTACCGCTTTGCAAACCGGCGCATTAGACGCTACAGAGTTTGTTAGTCCTTATAATGACCTAGCCGCGGGTTACCATACGGTTGCTGACTATTACTACTATCCTGGATGGCAAGAGCCTGGTACAACACTAGAAACGATTTTTAATAAAACCGCATTTGACGCATTGCCGGAAGACCTACAAGAGATTTTATATGCTGGCGCTGAAGTTATGAACCAATTACTAATGGATGAGCTCACTGCTAAGAATAACGAAGCGCTGCGTGTTCTTATTGAAGATCACGGTGTACAACTTAGAAAATTACCCAACGATGTATTGTTGGAATTGCGGCGACTTTCTGAAGAAGTGGTTCTCGAACTAGCTCAAACTGATGACACCACTGCAAAAGTCTATGAATCCTACAAAAGTTTCAAAGACGGTGTCATGAATTATCATCGTATCGCTGAAGAAGCGTACATCAATGCACGTAACCTTCTAGATAATTAAGAAGTAGCAACTTGCTAATGCCAAATCCCTAATTGGGCATAACGAAGGCTGTGGTTAGTGGAGCAATGAAGGCAACCAAGTTACGAACTTTGGCTGAAATGTTAGAAGAAGCATCAAACTGATTTGTATGACAATAAATGGAACCACACCGCGATAAATGTCACTTGTCTTCAATTTAATTGGTGCCACACTGCGTAAATAAAATAAAGAAAAACCAAAGGGTGGGGTTAAAAATGATGTTTGTAAATTAATCGCAATCATCACACCCAACCAGATTGGGTCTAAACCCATTCCTAGCAAGATAGGCCCTACCAAAGGCACAACCATGAAAGTGATTTCGATGAAATCCAGGATAAATCCTAGAAGAAAAATCAGTAGCATAACTATCAGTGTTGCTGAGATAACTCCGCCGGGAAGCCCATTCAATAATTCTTCGATTAATAGATCTCCGCCAAACCCTCTAAAAACAGAAGAAAAAATTGTTGCGCCTACTAATATCAAGTAGACCATTGAGGTCACTTTTGTAGTTTCAATTGCCACCTCATGCATAACCCTGAGGTTAAGTGCTCGCTTTGCTGCGGCTAGTAACATTGCCCCTAACGCACCCACACTTGCAGCTTCAGTGGGAGTAGCTATACCGAAAAGTATTGATCCCAATACGGCCACCATTAAGAAAACCGGAGGCATCAAGCCTTTTACCAACGCAATTGCCATACCAAATTTGGTCAGTGCAACCTCCTGCTCTAAAGGCGGGGCATCTTCTGCTCGCAGACGCGCGTAAATAAATACATATCCGGCATAGGCGCTCACTAGTATTAGCCCAGGAATTATAGCGCCAGCAAACAGATCACCAATGGAAACAAAGTCTGGAGCAAATACACCGCTATTCAATTGAGATTGCTGATAAGAGTTAGAGATAACTTCACCAAGCAGTACTAGGCAAATCGATGGCGGGATAATCTGCCCCAATGTTCCTGTAGCGCATACAGTCCCAGCAGCAAGTGAGGGTTTGTATCCAGCTTTTAGCATGGTTGGCAGCGAGAGAATCCCCATAGTAACAACGG
>CAWKZI010000099.1:0-7568 GCA_963854365.1 Gammaproteobacteria bacterium | reverse complement strand
TTCGGGTTAGGCCTCCATACACCCCATAGTTCAACCCCTATGACTATTAAGTCTCAAAGGCACCCAGAACGCATGTGTCGGTGTATGTGCGACATTAGTTTATTGACAAATCCACTTTCCAAGAACAGATCACTCGAAAAGTGCGCAGCTTTATACCACGATCCACGCGAAACTTAAAGAAAAGCCCAAATTCAGGGCCCTCTAACCCCTAACTTGGCAACTTTAATTACTACCTGCTCATGAATTTAACGATAAGCGCTATCCACTGTAAATAAAGGGATTCTTGATTTACAATAGGGGCTTTCGCTGACTGGTCTATTCCATTCTGAGCGACCAGCTAAATTGGTCCCCTCAAGGCCCAAAACGCGGCAGTACCAAAACATGACTATCCATATTAAAACCCCAGAAGATCTATCCAAAATGCAGGTGGCGGGGAAATTAGCCGCCGAAGTGCTCGAGATGATCGGTCCCCACGTCCAAGTCGGTGTTAGCACAGGTGAATTAGATAGTATCTGCCATAAATATATAGTCGAAGAGCAGAAAGCGATTCCAGCCCCTCTTAACTACAATGGTTTTCCCAAATCCATTTGCACCTCGGTAAATCATGTAATCTGCCACGGCATTCCCAGTGACCATAAGGCTTTAAAAGCAGGAGACATAATCAATATCGATGTCACAGTTATAAAAGATGGCTTTCATGGTGACACCAGCAAAATGTTTTGTGTTGGTGATACTCCGAGCCATGCAAAAAGGTTAATTAAAGTAACCCAAGAATGCCTGTACAAAGCTATTGAAATAGTAAAGCCAGGAATTAGCCTTGGTGATATTGGCCATATCATTCAACAACATGGAGAGGCCAATAATTACTCAATAGTTAGAGAATATTGTGGCCATGGTATTGGCCGAGTATTTCATGAAGAACCGCAAATTTTGCACTACGGAAAACCTGATACTGGAACTCGATTAGTAGAAGGAATGACCTTTACTATTGAGCCCATGCTTAACGCAGGGACCCGCTACACTAAGCTTTCTAAAAAAGATGGTTGGACAGTTACTACTAAAGACAGGCGATTATCGGCTCAGTGGGAACACACCATGGCCGTTACCAGCGATGGTTGTGAAGTATATACTCTTCGCAGCGATGAGTCTTTATGAGCCTAGATCCCCGGGGCGGAGCCAGTGATAAATCAGAATAACTCCACCACAAAAGACCTTCGGCTAAATGATATTGAAGAGCTCAAAACTAATTTAGAAAACCAAACCAGATCCACATATACACCTGACAATACCCTCCTCGATATAGCCGCATTAGAAAATGCGCTAGCAACTGGTAACAACCCTATTCAGCTTTTTCGTGAAGCAATCGCTCATGCCAGTAAAAAACTTGATGACAGATATAAAAAAAACTTGAATATTAATGACATAGTTGCCGATCGCTCTTGGGTTATAGATAAAATTCTTTGTCTGGCTTGGCAATCACAAGATTGGGTAGACCCCGATGATATTAGCCTAATAGCCGTAGGTGGGTATGGCCGTGGTGAACTTTTACCACATTCAGATATCGATATTCTTATTTTAACTCGTAAAGACCGCAACAAGAAGTACAAGGCTTCGATTAGCTCTTTCCTAACTTTATTATGGGACTTGGGGCTCGAAGTGGGCCAAAGCGTCCGCTCCATAAAACAATGCAAGCAAGAGTCCATAAAGGACATTACAGTAGCCACCTCCTTAATGGAATCTCGAACACTATTCGGCCCCCCAGTATTGCACAGCGAAATGTTTAAACTTACGCAAGGCAAACGTATATGGCCCAGCAAAAAGTTTCTTCAGGCGAAATGGAACGAACAAATAGCCCGTCACAAAAAGTATCATGATATCGATTACGCCCTGGAACCCAACATAAAAACCTCTCCTGGCGGACTACGTGATATCCAAACTATCGCCTGGGTGGCTAAAAGACATTACGGTGCAGACTCATTCAATGACTTGGTTAAGCTCGGGTTTCTAAAAGAATCTGAAGAAGCCATGATTAACAAAGGTCAGCAATTCCTTTGGAAGCTGCGCTATGGTCTGCACATATTGGAAGGCCGTTGCGAGGATCGGCTGCTCTTCGATAAACAAAGAGAGCTAGCCAAATTATTTGGCTATGAAAATGATGAAAAAAGCTTGGGAGTCGAAAAATTAATGCAGCAGTACTACCGAGCAGTTGCCAATTTAAGGGAGCTCAACGACGTCCTCTTGCAGCATTTAGATGAAGCTATACTCAGAGCTGGCGAAAAAGAAAAAATTGAGCCTCTCAATGATCGCTTTCAAATAAACAATGGCTATATCGAAGCTGTCTTCCCTACCGTCTTTGAGCGTTTTCCATCAGCGTTACTAGAGATCTTTGTACTGATGGCGAAGACTCCAAACATACTCGGTGTGCGTGCATCTACGATTCGCTTGCTAAGAGAAAATCGTAGGCTCATCGATAATGAATACCGTCAAGATATTCGCAACGTTACATTGTTCAGTGAACTTCTTCGCTCGGGTCACAGACTCACGCTACAACTTCGGCGGATGGCTCGTTATGGGATCCTAGGGCGCTACCTACCTGAATTCGGTCAGATCACGGGACAAATGCAACATGATCTATTCCATATTTATACCGTTGATGCTCATACTCTCCAGGTGGTTGAGAATATGCGCCGTTTTTTACGCCCATCTGCTGAGAAGGAATTTCCTGTAGCTGCACATATCGTCAAGAATCTTCCTAAGATTGACCTGCTTTATATCGCTGGGCTTTACCATGACATTGCCAAAGGTCGTGGCGGCGATCACTCCACTTTAGGGATGGTGGATGCTGAAGAGTTTTGCACTCGTCATAGGATGAGTAGTTGGGATGCAAAATTAGTATCGTGGCTAGTTTCAAAGCATTTGTTTATGTCAATGACTGCTCAGCGAAAAGATATTGACGACCCGGAAGTAATTAAAGAATTCGCCAGCATTGTTGGCGATAAATTACATTTGGATTACTTGTATGTAATGACTGTAGCCGACATTCGAGCTACAAATCCAGAGCTTTGGAATAGCTGGCGTGCAACTCTGCTACGACAGCTTTATCTAAACACTAAACGGGCACTGAGATTAGGCCTGGAAAACACCAAAAACCGCGCAGATCGCATCGCAGACAAAAAAAATACGGCGCTACTAAAGTTGCAGGAACGACAGCTTAGGATTGCTGACATAGAGACCATATGGCGAAATGCTGATGACGAGTATTTCGTGCGGGAGTCTAGCGCTAATATCATCTGGCATACAGAGGCAATCGCACGCCATGATAAAGCTGGACCCTTAGTTTCAATTAAAGAAATCACCGAAAGTAGCACTGATGGTGCAACCCAAATTTTTATTTACACAACTAATAGCGATTTTCTTTTTGCAAATAGCACTGCCACATTCGAAAAATTAAAATTAAATATTTATGGGGCCAGAATTTTTACCTCAGCAAACGACTTTTGTATGAACACTTATACTGTGCTTGAGAACGACGGCAGACCAGTAGGTAAAAATTCGAGAAGAATCGCAGAGATTCAAGAGATTTTGTCTGAAATTTTACAAGCAGATAATAAACTACCACCAACTGTGCATTTTAGAAAAAGCCGCAAAGAAAAGTATTTCAGCAAGCACATCGAAGCAACATTAATTAATACAAGCAATACAAGCTATTCCACTTTAGAAGTAAATTGCCCTGACCAGCCTGGAATACTCGCATGCGTAGGAAAAATATTTGCCGACAACTCTATCAACTTGAAAGATGCCCGGATTACCACTTTAGGTGAGCGAGTTGAAGATTTATTTTTCATAACTGATAAATCCGGTTGGCCTATTGTTGATGCCCAATTGATTGAAAAACTACAGCTAGACATCAAAACTGCATTAAAGCAACGGCTATCTACTTAAGATATCGACGGGTATTAGAACAATGACCATACTCTATGGAATTAATAACTGTGATACGATTAAGAAAACGAGGAAATGGCTACAAGAGAATAAAATCGACTACAATTTTCATGATTACAAGAAAGCTGGATGCCCTCAACACCTAGCCGAGATATTCCTTAAAAATTTCAGTTATAAAGAGTTAATTAATAGGCGCGGAACCACATGGCGCAAATTATCTGACCATGAAAAAGCTTCGCTAGATATTACATCTGCTATAAAACTGATGGTAGAACGACCCTCGATTATTAAGAGACCTTTGCTTAACAGCGGAAAAATTTGGCTGCTCGGGTATAATGAAGAAATTTTTAAACAACTTGCACATAGCACAAATCACCGAAAATAATAGGACGAAGAAACATTTAATAGGACCGAGCAATGAGTAAATCAGAATTACATAGTTTTGGCTTTGGGGTAGTGACTAGAAATTCAGCAAATGAAATTATCGAAGTTTATTACCCCCAACCAGTTATGCATCCAGAGTTATCTCTGGCTTCTGCGCTGATGTCCATATGTGGCTCAGAAAACAACACCATAGAAATTAACGATATTGTGGGTAAAAAAATAGCAGCAGCATTACAACATCTGCCTGAAAGTCGCGCCGCTAAATCGCTAAGCAAACTCGTTGAGAGTTCGCAGTCCATAATTCTTTGCCTTATTGCCGCTGATAGCCCTCCACAGACCATTGCAGAAGCGTATTTAAAATTACATTTACTATCTCACCGCCTATGCAAGCCGCACGACTTAAACCTTGATGGTATGTTTGGTGTGCTACGCAACTTAGCCTGGACCAATGAAGGAGCTATAGACCTTGATGATTTACCAGCCAGGCAACTTGATGCTCGCCTCGCTGGCAACATACTCGAAGTTAGTTCTGTCGATAAATTTCCAAAGATGACCGATTATATTGTTCCGCGAGGTGTTCGCATAGCTCACACAGCTCGAGTTCGACTGGGCGCCTACCTAGGCGAAGGTACTACAATCATGCACGAAGGGTTTGTAAATTTTAATGCAGGCACTGAAGGCGTGGCGATGATCGAAGGTCGAATTTCTGCTGGTGTTGTAGTCGGCGATAATAGTGACCTAGGCGGGGGCTGCAGTACAATGGGCACGCTTTCCGGCGGTGGCAAAGAAATTATTTCAGTAGGTAAGAACTGCCTTATTGGAGCTAACGCAGGCATTGGCTTTCCTCTTGCCGATGGTTGTATCGTTGAAGCTGGATTGTATGTAACTGCAGGAACGAAAGTTAATCTCTTAGATGGTGATGGAACGTTAATTAAAACGGCGAAGGCAAAAGAAATATGCCTATTAGCTGACAGGCTCTATCGACGAAATTCACTATCAGGAGCCGTTGAGAGCGTACCCCTACGTACGACTATCAGCCTTAATGATGATCTACATAGTCACAACTAGGTCCAGTTATGTTGAATGTATTAGACTTTGCGAAACACTTAATTGAACGCCCGTCCGTAACTCCAAATGATGCTGGCTGCCAAGAACTCATTGGTAATTATTTGAGCAGTCTTGGATTTAAATTAGAAACTCTTCAATTTGGCGAAGTTACGAATTTATGGGCAACTAAAGGAAATAAAGGTCCGCTATTCGTTTTTGCCGGTCACACCGATGTAGTTCCACCTGGCGATTTACAAGATTGGACGTATGATCCTTTTGTACCTACCGAAGCAAATGGGTTCCTCTATGGCCGCGGCGCTGCTGATATGAAGAGCAGCCTTGCAGCAATGATTATGGCTACAGAGTATTTCTTATCTGAACAAGCAGCAAGTTCAGAGGAATCTAATTACAGAATTGGATTTCTTATTACCAGCGATGAAGAAGGTGCAGGCATCGAAGGCACTAAGAAAGTTATAGAAACATTACAAGAACGCGGGACTAAAATTGATTACTGTATTATTGGCGAACCAAGTAGTGTTAACTCTATAGGTGATACGGTAAAAATAGGCCGCAGAGGTTCTCTGAGCGCTCGTCTAAAAGTAATCGGTTCGCTAGGGCATGTGGCTTATCCGCAGCTGGCATCAAATCCAATTATCAAAGCATTGCCCGCACTAAATGAAATTGCACATATAAGCTGGGATGAAGGCAATGAGTCTTTTCCTCCAAGCAGTTTTCAAATTTCTAATATTAATGCTGGAACTGGCGCCAATAATGTAATTCCTAGCAATATGATCGTAGACTTTAATATTCGCTTTTCCACAGAACTCACACCCAGTGAGATTAAATCAAAAATTGAAGATGTGTTAACTAGCGCTTCAATTAATTATGAGATCGACTGGCAGTTGTCAGGCAACCCGTTTCTTACGGAAAAAAAATATCTAAGGGAGATAGTGTCCAGCTCAATATTTGCAGTGACCGGCCTCATTACTGACCAGTCCACCAGTGGTGGCACTTCGGATGGGCGTTTTATTTCCCCTGCTGGCGCTGAAGTCGTAGAACTAGGCCCCTGCAATGCAACAATACACAAAGTAGACGAATGTGTTCGTATTACCGATTTAAATAAGCTCACATCTATCTATAAAAATATCTTGGAAAATATTTCTTAAGTAATTAAGTAAACGTCATAACGATTAGAGCTACCCTTAAATTCAATATCAGGTTTGCAGGCACCCATATAAGGTGTGGTCTTCCCTCGCTTAACTACTACTCTTTTCTGAGCGATAGCCCTCGCTGCGTCCAATAAGTTAAATTCATCGCATTGATTTCCTTGCTGTGACCGAGGCTCCTGCTCGCCACTAAGTAATTGCTGCAGCAGATACATATCCTTCTTAGCTCTTGCACTGCGTCTACTCCGCGGAAACATTGGATCCAAATAAACAATATCCGCAACCTGGTCTAGCTTTATTGTTGCATCAAAATTGGAATTCCAAAGCTGAAGATTTGAAATCGCAGCTGCTACAGTAATATTTGCCGTCATCCTACCGCGCTGCAAGCCATCCGCTAATAGCGCATGAACAATTGGTGACCGTTCATACATAGTCACTGCACAACCTAAGCTAGCCAATAGAAAACTGTCTTTACCTAGACCAGCCGTCCCATCAAGAATCCTCGGAAAATTACTGCGCTTGATAGCCATTGCTTTAATAATTCCCTGCTTGAAAATTGAATCCTTTATCCGCCGCTGAATAGATGACTGAGAAAAATTCACACTAACTGCTCCAGGTGCCTTTTTCCCATTTAGAAATAGGCTAAGTCGCCCATCAGTGAAGCGCAAATAAAACTTAGTACTGCGGGCAAGCTGATTTGGAATTATTATCGGGATATTAAGGGATTTCGAAAGCGCAACTTCTTCCACGCTTGCTGATTTCTGACATTGCACTAAGGCTATTGAAAGATTATTCATGTTATTTTTCCATACTAAGAAAAATAAAAGAACAGCAGAAACAATCCAAGGATGATCCTGTAAATGACAATAGGAAGAAATCCAATACGGTTTATTAATTGTAGAAAAAAATGAACGCAAGTCCACGCTACGACACCAGAAAGGGTTATAGCATAAATCAGATTAAACCACTGCATGCTCTCTAGTGGAGAATTGATTAACTCGATAGACTTCAATAGACCGGTCACAGTGA
>CAWKZI010000098.1:0-7632 GCA_963854365.1 Gammaproteobacteria bacterium | reverse complement strand
GAGTATGCGGCAGAAGCCAGAGAAATTGTTCCCCAACAAGTAATTGACCGACCACCATCAGCTGAATTAGCAGCGGATCAAATTGATCAAGACAGCCTTCCTCCTTATGAGATATTAGATGAAATTCTGGAAATGTATGTAGAAAAAGATTTCAGTGCCAGCGACATTATCGCTGCTGGATTTGACGAGCTCGTAGTTAAGAAAGTACTTCGCCTTGTAGATCTAAATGAGTACAAGCGCAGGCAAAGCCCGATTGGGGTTCGATTGACTCAGCGAGGGTTTGGAAGAGACCGTCGCTATCCTATTACCAATGCTTGGCCATTGGGCGAATAAGCTTTCCTGTCTTCGATCAACATTAGTTGGTTTTAGATCTAAGCACAGGGGCTTAACAGTATTTAATCAAAGAATTCCAAGGGTGAGAATACTGAGCCATGAACGCTCTTCCTGGGTTGGGTCGGTTTGAGAATTGATTATTTCCTGACTACCAGAAGTACGAGGGCGCCTCGTCGGTGCCAAGGGCGGATCAATACGATTGTCCCCCAGTAATCCAAAAGTCACCGTATAAAGCAGTGATGGATTGGTAATTTCTGTTCGGATGATGAATTCACCAGAATTATCGATTGAAGAGTGGTCTGGGTAGTTTTCCCTCAACAGAGCTAGAGAAGTGTCAGCGAGGTCATTTAAGCCGAGACGCAGATAGGTTTCTACCATTACTGCGATGCCATCGGCAACGGCTGGAGTACCCTGAAAGTTTTCCACAACATATTGGCCTCGGCGCTGGGCGGCTATGTATGCCCGACGCTCAAGATAATAGTTGGCAACATGGATCTCATAGGCAGCTAAATTATTCCTTAGAAAAATCATCCTAGCTCTTGCATCTGCTGCATAAGCGCTATCCGGATAAAGAGCAAGCAACTGGGAAAAATCATTGAAGGATTCCTGGGCTCTGCCGGGATCACGTCTGGTTTGATCTACGGGAACGAACCTATTTAATAGCCCTGAACCATCAGTGAAAGATGAGAGCCCTCGCATATAATAGGCATAATCTACATTTTCATTGTCTGGGTGTAGACGAATAAATCGATCAGCTGCAGCGCGTGCAGCTTCCATATCACCATTCCGGTAGTGGGCAAAAACTATTTCTATTTGCGCTTGGTCGGCGAAACGCCCGAATGGGAAGCGCGATTCGAGAGCTTGATAGGTAGAAATGGCTCCCCGAAAATTCTGCCCGTTTAGCTGGCTTAAAGCTCGCTGATAGAATTGTTCTTCCGTAGATAGCCCGGCAAATTCATCCTCATCTTCGTCATCCCCGAAAAGGCTGCAGCCTCCTAAAAAGATGGCAATTGTGAGTAATAGAGGGAGTTTTAAATCTATAGTCTTCAATCGTTTCTCAAGCTTTTTACAGTTAATTGGTCAGCTAAAAGAATGCCTGCCTTACAAAGCACTATTTAACCACAGGGTCGCGCGCAAACCCATAGCTAGCAACATATTCCTGCTTTTATGTGTAGGACAGCCTTATCAAGTATGATAGCAGTCATGCCTAGTCAAATATCACTGCAAGCCGAAGTGCCCGAATACCTATCAGGTAAAAGGTTGGACCAGATCGCCGCCCAATTGTTTCCTGAATATTCACGAGCGCGCCTCCAAACCTGGATTAAGAATGGTAGCTTGTTGGTGAATTCCCTGCAGCTAAGACCTCGAGACAAGCTAGAAACTGGGGATACTTTAGCTGTAAATGCAGAATTAGAACCAGAGGCGACTTGGGTTGCTGAAGAATTACCCTTGGATATTCAATTTGAAGACGAGCACCTGTTAGTGATCAATAAGGCTGCAAATGTTGTTGTTCATCCAGGAGCAGGTCATTCTGATGGCACAATGCTTAATGGACTACTTTTTTACTGTCCTATGCTGGAAAATTTGCCTCGTGCAGGAATCGTTCATCGCTTAGACAAAGACACAACCGGATTAATGGTTGTTGCAAAGTCTCTAGCTGCCCACAGCTCATTAGTCAAGCAACTGCAGGAGCGTGAGGTTTCCAGAGAATATGAGGCTGTAGTTCAGGGAGTCTTGACCGGTGGTGGAACAATCGATAAGCCGCTAGGCAGACATCGTGTGAATAGGAAAAAACGCACAGTAGTTTTGGAAGGTCAGGAAGCAATAACTCATTACCGAGTGATTTGTCGCTTTCGTTCTCATACTCATACACAAGTTAATCTAGAGACAGGCCGAACTCATCAAATACGTGCCCACATGGCTGACATAAATTGTCCCATTGTCGGCGACCCTCTTTACGGAGGGCGTCTGCAAATACCCGCTGCTTCCTCTCAAGAGTTAACTGAGTGTTTGAAGCAATTTAAACGACAGGCGTTGCATGCGCGAAAACTTGGATTAATCCATCCGTACAGTAATAAACCTATGACTTGGGAAGTAGACAGACCCGCGGATATGTCTTATTTATTGGACCAACTTATGGCAGACGCCCAGATATCCAAATAGTATCAAAAAGTTACTTGGAAAATAATGAAGGTTTATGAGTGAGCTAAATTTCATCATTCCGGATTGGAAGGTCCCAAAGGCGATAAAAGCTTTTGTTACTACTCGAGTGGGGGGGGTAAGTGAATCCCAATTTGAAAGTTTAAATCTTGCTCAGCACGTTGGCGATGCTGCAACAGCAGTTATAAGTAATCGTAAAAAATTAGCTTTGGCTGAGAATTCAGTAACCCAATGGCAATGGCTGAAACAGGTTCATGGTACCGGTGTTGCAGAAGCGGATTTGGTTTCAGGAGAGATAGAGGCAGATGCTTGGGTTTGCGCTCAGCCAAATATTGCCTGTTGTGTACTTACCGCTGATTGCTTGCCAGTATTTATTGCTGAAAAAGAAGGGATTGAAATTGGAATTGTCCATGCCGGTTGGAGAGGTCTGTCCGAAGGGGTCATCGAAGCCACCGTCGTAAAGATGGCAGCCCAGCCAAAGAATTTAATAGCTTGGTTTGGTCCAGCAATTGGCGCTTGTCATTTTGAAGTGGGCGCAGATGTAAAGGCAGCTTTTCTCAATAAAGTTTCGGATAGCACAAACCGAAATTTGGTTGAAAAGTGTTTTCTTCAAACAGATACCAAAAATAAATATATGGCTGATATATATTCCTTGGCAAAAATTCGACTAAACAATCTTGGTATAGTCGAAGTATCTGGCGGGCAGCATTGCACATTTTGTGATGTAAATTCTTTTTACTCCCATAGGCGAGATGGTAATTCTGGTCGCATGGCGAGTGTTATCTATATGGAAATGTCAGATGAGTAACGTCCCAGATTCAAAAATAATTAAGCTGCTATCTTCCGCTAATAACGTTGATTGGCAATTATTTGTTACAGGCAGCGTTATTCTTTTTTCTTCGATTGTAGTGATTGTTGTTTTCCCAGAGTGGAGTTCGGCAACGATAGATCGACTTTACGTTGCGACAACAAGTAGTTTTGGGATTTTGTATATTATTACTGCGATAGCGCTGCTGCTTTTTTTGCTTTATGTCTCGGTTAGTAAATACGGGACAATTATTTTAGGTGATGATACTAGTGAAGTATATTCACATTTTAGTTGGGCATCGATGTTGTTTTGCGCTGGCATTGGCGCTTCACTTATTTATTGGGGTGCCACGGAGTGGGCTTTTTACTATGAAAGTCCGCCTTTCGGAATCGAGGCTGGATCTCAAGAGGCAATTTTATGGGCGTCGAGTTATGGAATTTTTCATTGGGGACCTATAGGCTGGTCATTCTATTGTCTTCCTGCACTTGCTTTGGCGTGTTCCTATCATGTAAAGAAAATTCCATCTTTACGATTGAGTTCAGCTTGTGAACCGGTATTAAAATCCTACACAACTAAATTACCAGGCCGGTTAGTTGATCTTTTTTTCCTTGCTGGGGTTATCGCAACTGCTGCCACTGGTTTAGGATTCGGGACATCTCTGGTGTCATCTGCGACCACAGAGCTGACTGGCATCGCAGATGGTTTACTATTACAGATTTGTATTATTTTTTTAGCGACTTCCTTAATTGTATTTAGTGTTTATCGTGGACTAGATAGGGGCATAAAAGTGCTAAGCACTATGAATGCTGGCATGGCCTTGATCTTCATAGCTTTCGTATTTTTGTTTGGCCCAACTAAGTTCATTTTAGAAATGGGTGTAGCTTCGGTAGGTCATGCAATTCAAAATTTCATCACCATGCTGTTCTGGACAGATCCATTGCAGCGCTCAGATTTTGTTGAGAGCTGGACGGTTTTTTATTGGGCCTGGTGGTTAGCTATGGGGCCATTTATAGGTATGTTTGTTTGTAAAATATCCCAGGGCCGCACAATAAGAGAACTGATTTTCGGAATGTTGGGATGGGGCAGTCTTGGTTGTGCCTTGTTTTTTGTCGTACTAGGCAACTACGCATTGTTTATGGAGTTAGAAGGTGACTATCCGGTTGTTCAGCAAGCAGTCGAAACATCGCCAGCTTCAGCTATCGCCGGTCTCGTCGCTTTGTTGCCAATAGGTGGATTTTGGCTTTTCTTTGTGGCTGTGATCGGGTTAATTTTTATGGCGACGACTTATGATTCTGCATCATATACTTTGGCTGCTGGAGCAACAAAATCCCTGAAGAGGAATGAGCATCCTGCCACTTGGCACCGCGTTTTTTGGGCGCTGGCTCTAGGGCTCTTGCCGATTAGCTTATTATTTATAGGTGGGTTACGAGAGCTTCAAACAGCCTCGTTAGTAGCTTCACTGCCACTACTCGGAGTCTATGCAATGCTGTTTGTATCCACGATGAGAATGTTGCGGGAAATTAAACCTTGATTTAATTCTGTTGCTAATTAGACAATGGTAATAAGAGCATCAAGTACAGCATTCGGTTGCTCGGAGAGCATAGAATGGCCGCATTGGTTAAGCGTTGCGGTTCGAGAATTTGGAATTAATTCAGCGACTTTGAACGCACTTATTGGAGCAGTCATCCTATCTTTAGTTCCGACCAGGATTAAAGATTCGCAGGAAATGCTTGCAGCGAGTTCGGCGCCGTTAACAAAACTATTGCAGGCATTGAGATCAGTAAAGAAAACGTTATCCTTAGCTCTTTCCAATAATCGTTGCCCGCCCAGCGTCATAACGAGCCCTGGTGATTCGTTACCACCAATATGACCAAAATTGCTGTGACTCCAGGTATTTGCCATATCGATTGCGTCATGATGGTTGTTCCGTGATGCTTCTAATAGCTGGTCTGCCACCTGCATGGGTGTAGAAGTTCCTAGGAGAGCAAGAGAGCGCACTTTTTGTGAATAGCGAGCAGCGAAATTTAATGCAACTAGCGAGCCCATGCTGTGCCCGACGATGGCCGCTTCATTGATATTCAATTCGATTGAAGCGTCATTGAGCCAGTCTGAAAATTCGTTTATGGATTGGCAAAGCTCCCCCTGCGAACGCCCATGCCCCGGAAAGTCAAAAGCAAAGACATTAAAATTATGCCGTGCGAAATATCTAGAAGCTAGGACCCATATTGTATGGTCCATCCCCGCGCCATGAAGAAAGATAACACTGGGGAAATCGGGGTTGTGGATACCACTCCCGGTACTGAAGAAAGTTTTGTGATTGGCTATAGTCGCATACATATACTTATCCTTTCTGCGATGCTCGCAACCCACGGCGCAAATCAAAGGTTAAATCAGACGGGTCTTCAAGCCCTACGCTTAAGCGAATTAGCCCTTCGGATATTCCAGCAGATACTAAAGCTTCGGCGTCCATGCGGTGATGCGTTGTACTAGCTGGGTGAATAACTAAGGATTTTGCATCTCCAACATTGGCTAGGTGTGAAAAAAGCTCTAGGTTCTCAATAAATTTAATTCCAGCACCACGACCACCTTTGATACCAAAACTAAAAACTGCTCCGCAGCCCTTCGGTAATAAAGATTGAGCCAAGTCATGGTCAGGGTGATCAGGAAGCATAGGATGATTCAGCCATTCAACTTCTTCTTGTTCGGCTAAAAATTCAACTATGACTTGGGTATTTTCTACATGGCGTTGCATCCTTAAAGGGAGAGTCTCCATACCTTGTAAAATTTGAAAAGCAGTAGTCGGGCTCATGCATGCGCCAAAATCTCGTAGGCCTTCCCTTCTAGCTCGAGTTATGAATGCGGCGGGGCCGAATTCTTCTGCGAAATTGAGATTTTGAAATCCTGGATAAGGGTCGGACATAGTTTTGTGTTTTCCACTTGCCTCCCAGTCAAAGTTTCCGCCGTCAACTAGTAAACCACCAATTACTACTCCATGGCCTGATAGAAATTTTGTTGCAGAGTGCATAACTATATTGGCGCCAAAATCGATTGGTCGGCAAAGATAAGGTGTCGCGAAAGTTGCATCGACCATCAAGGGAAGGCCGGCATTGTGGGCAATCTCTGCAAGTACTGGAATATTTAATACCTCTAAGCGAGGATTGCCAAGTATTTCGCCGAATATCAATTTAGTGTTTTTCTTAATTGCTCGCTTGAATGCATCAGGGGATCTGGGATTAACAAAAGTAGTTTCAATGCCGAATCGTCTCAGAGTGTAATCCAATAAATTGTGAGTACCACCATAGATACTGCGCGAAGCAACAATATGCTCTCCTGCGCTCACTAATGTGGCGATGGCTAGGTGAATAGCAGCTTGTCCTGATGCGGTGGATATTCCACCAACACCATTATCGAGAGTGGCTATACGTTCTTCTAATACCGCGTTAGTGGGGTTCGATAGTCGTGAATAAACATGACCTGCACGCTCCATATTGAAGAGGCCCGCAGCATAATCTGTATCTTTAAACACAAAGCTTGCCGATTGGTAAATCGGTGTTGCTCGGGCACCCGTTATAGGGTCAGCTTGTTGGCCTGCATGCAGACTTAGTGTATCGAACTTGAGGGTAGGCGGCTTTGCCATTGCGCTCTCCAATAAAAAGAGTCTTTATGGTAGGGGTTTTGTAGCCATTTACAAGTGCGTAGGTATTTGTCGCTTGTCTTCTGAGTTTGATCTGATGATATGTTCGCTAGTCGAATAATCAGCTATCTTCGAGGTGGTGAAACTGGCAGAATCTTTTCTCTCAACGAAATATGGAATTTAAGTAATGGATCCGAGCGCTGTGACACTTCTCGATGCAGGAATGGGTAGAACTTTGTCTATGAAGGGTGTCGAGATACCTGCGACTATTTGGTCTGCCAATGCTTTATTGGTTGCGCCGGAAATCGTTAAAGAAGTGCATCTAGAAAATATCCAAGCTGGTGCGAACGTAATTACCACTAACAGCTATGGAATAATTCTTGCGGACCTAGCTAAAGTCAATATAGAAGTCCAATATGATTCTTTAAATATATTAGCGGGTAAACTTGCAGTTGAGGCTGTGAAGGATTCAGGGAAGTCGATTGAAATTGCTGCAAGTCTACCTCCTCAAAATGGCAGTTATCGATCGGATTTAGTGCTCGACCGCTCAGTGATCGAACCTCTCTACCGAAGACAAGCAAAGTTGCTGGAGCCTTTTGTGGATATTTTTCTTTGCGAGACCATGTCATCTATTGATGAAGCCATCGCTGCCACAGCGGGAGTATGTGGCCTCGGCAAACCAGTATATATTGGACTA
>CAWKZI010000097.1:0-7658 GCA_963854365.1 Gammaproteobacteria bacterium | reverse complement strand
TCGCGCAAGGTCTGAATAGAATACAAAATCATCACCCTCTGCCATTAAAGCATGCGAGTTAATTGTGAGTAGGGAAAATAAGGAAATTTTGCGTAATAGGCTCATTGGCGATATCTACCTCTAATAGTGACAATAACGTTAACTTGGCTGCCAGGCCCAGCACTTGGCAATCCTTGTAGATCGGGTACTATTACTAATAGTAATATATGACCGCCCTATTGGAATACCCCTTTCTCTTTGAGGTGTTGTAGCTGTTGAGTAGAGCTGAGAGAGTCCAATTAACTGAATTTTTTAGGTTCTCGATATATTCTATCCATCCAATTTTCATCAAGAAGGAGTCCCGAGTAAAAATGAAATCAATTTATAAGAAACTATTAGCCACAGCCGTTATGTTCCTCATGTCAGCTCAAATTAACACCCAGGCAGTCGCGCAGGAATTCCAAGCCGGCGAACCTTTAGGGGCTATAAATGAAGCTGGCAACAGAATGTCCATGTCAGACAATGTGAAGGTTTTTGGCAGCTTCCATTTCTCGGAAAGCTGTACTTTCGATCCAGAAAAGAACCTGATCTTGGCAATGAATAATGGTAACCCTGGCGATGGTACCGAGAACGATGGTTTCGTTTCACTAATCAACCCAGATGGCAGTGTTCATACGGCTAAATGGATTGGTGCAACACGGGACGGGCTTGAGTTACATCAGCCACTTGGCAGCGCTATTAGCAATGGAGTTTTATATACGGTTGATACAGGCCATGTTGTTTCATTCGACCTAGCTAGTGGACAGCCCTTAAGTAAAATTCCAGTTGCCGGCTCCACATTGTTAAATGGCATTGCAGTCGCAGACGATGGCACTGTCTACGCGTCAAACACCCGCCCTCCTGAAAGGATTTATAAAGTAACAGCTGATGGAACATCCAGCATATTTGCAGATGGCGCGCCACTTGCTGCACCTAACGGCGTGGCAATCGACACAGATGGCAATGTCGTTGTGGTTAATGTGGGCGATAACGCTGTACTTACTTACAACACTAGCGGTGATCTAATTCAAACTGAATATGCTGCGGAAGGTGGTAATGATGGTGTAGTTATTCTGGAAGATGGAACAAAATATGTGAGCAGCGTGCGCTTTGGCAGCGTATCTCGAATTCGCCCTGGAGAAGGTGCCGAGGTCATTGCTACTGGAATTCCCAGTGCTGCTTCAATGTGCTACGACTCTGTGCAACACCAACTGATTATACCCATGAATAGCAATTTTGCGCTGGCGTTTATTAAACTCTAAGTAGGTCGAAAACGAGGCAATCATGACCCAATTATTTCTCAATTCAACTAAATCTAAACGCATGAGAAGTACTACTGAAACGGTGATTCTAATCGCCATCTCCATGCTGTGGCTTGTTATGCCGGCAAGCGGTCAGGAAAACCCTTATCAAGTAATCTACCACTGGGGTGAACTGCCTAATGGACGAACCATGGGTATTGTGACCGGCGTACAACCAGACCCGGATGGTGAGCATATTTGGATCATTGAACGCTGCGGAGCCAACCAATGTGCAGGTTCTGCACAGCATCCCATCCATAAATTAGATAGTGAAGGTAATACAGTAAAGAGTATCGGCTCGGGTGTTTTTGCCTGGCCCCACGGCTTCGATATGGATACCGACGGCAATTTCTGGGTCACCGAAGGAGCGCCGATTGGAGATGCTCGGGGCGAGGCAGGAATGGAAAGAGGCATGGGTCACCAAGTCATCAAAATGAACCAAGATGGTGAAGTACTTATGCGACTGGGAGAGCCTGGCGAAGCGGGGGATGATGAAGAGCACTTCAATGGGCCCGCAGCTGTTCTCGCTGCTCCGAATGGTGATGTATGGATAGCTGATGGGCACCGCGGTGGCAACAACCGGGTGATGAAGTTTTCCGCTGACGGCAAATTACTATTGCAGTTGGGCGGCGGTATAGAAGATACGAGCAGAGAAAGTGCTCGTTTCAATGACCCCCATGATATAAAAATGGACTCTCAGGGCCGCCTGTTCGTTGCCGACCGCGGCAATAATCGCATTCAAATATTTAACCAAGAAGGTGAACTACTCGACATCTGGACGCAATTTGGCAGACCCAGCGGAATCTGGATCGATGCCGATGATAAGATTTTTGTAGCCGACGGGATGTCTGGTGAACAATGGAATAGAGGCTGGGAACGTGGAATTCGTATTGGTGATGCAAGGTCAGGATATGTCACTGAATTTATTCCTGACTACGAAGTACCTACCGGCAGCGGTATTGAATTCTTAGCATCGGATCATCAAGGAAACATTTTTGCTGGCCAAGTTGGCCGGCAACGGTTTGAAAAATATGTGCGGACGCGCCCTTAGTTAACTATGTAAAAACAAATATTTATTCCTAAGAATAATTTTTAGAAAGCATCTTTATGAAACCGAATACATTACGAAATTTATTACTAACAAAATTGATAACGATCTGCTTACTTTTCATTAGTGCTGCTGAGAGCGGCGCGGAAGCACCAGACCTTGACGGAAGCAATTGGCAATTGACGCGGCTAAAGGTCCTTGGGGGTTTTGAATTCTCTCCTGAAGAGCCAGGTAATTACGTATTGAATTTTCGAAGTGAAAACCGACTCACAGGGACATCTGATTGCAATGAAATCAGTGGCTCGTGGCTTCAGGAAGGATTCAATCTACGTTTTGAACCATTTCGCTCTAGTCGAAAATTATGTGCCCCAGGATCGCTACATAATAATTTAATCTTATATTTGAGAGACTGTGTCGAATTCTCGATCGTGAACGGAAACATTATAGTGACTACGTCAACTCCTGATATAGAGATAGAGTTTGAAGCTCGATAACTAATTGCAATATCAATCCAAGCGCCAGTGTTGAAACATGCTACCCAATAAAAATGGCACAAAGGAATAGCTATTTAAATAAGTTGGAGTGATGCACTCTGCCTCTGACCCTTTATGCGCATAAAGAACATGGTCAGTATCACTAAATTCATCAAACCCATAAAAGTTGCGAATGAAAAAGACCAGTTATAGTCTCCGTTCATATCATAGAAGAGGCCTCCAAAGAACCCCCCCAGGCCCATGCCACTCCAACCAAAGAATGAAGTTATGCTCATCGCTCTGGCAGAGAATCGTGCCGACACCATCATCCTGACACAAACCAATATACTCGACATTACACCGGAGTAAGTGAAACCAAAAAAAGCTGCAAGTAAATAGAGCCCGGTCGCACTATCAATATGAGGAAACCAAAAAACTGAGAACGTTTGTCCTACTGACATGATTATATAGGTAGGCAATGCGCCAATAATATCTCCAAGCTTACCACCAAATATACGGCCAGCACCCCCAGCTAACATTAATAATAACAAAACGCTGGTTGCAAATTCCAAAGATCGACTGGCGTCAGTCAACATCGGCACCAAGTGTACAATGGGAACCGACATACAATTGCAACAGAACATGACTGCGAAGCTCATCCAAATGATGACTTCTTTTTCTGACAAGGGAAACTGTCTAACTTCCTTCTCAGGAGCGAGCCGAGCAATTTCTCTTCTGGGTGATTCACGAACTAAAAATCCAATGGGAAGAGCGATAACCAAATAAGATATTGCCATCGCTTGATAAGCCCACTGCCAACCATTGCTGGAAATAGCCATGCCGACGAGATAGGGAATAATACCTTGGCCTATCGCTCCACCCGAAGCTGTGATGCCGAGAGCTAACCCTGGATTATGACGAAACCAGAACCCAACATTCGCAAATAAAGGGGTCGACGCCATAGCATTTCCAAAGGCACCAAATAAAAAATAAAAGGCGTAAAACTGGAAGAGACTTGTTAGCGAACTCAGCAAAAATAGACTGAATGACATGGCCAAAGCAGCCACTACACCGAACCATCTTGAGCCCCAACGATCGGCAACATAACCCCAGAGCACCCCAAACAATGCCGATGAAAAGGCAATAGTGGTATACCCCAAAGAAGTTTCCGCCCTGCCCCAACCAAATTCCAATGCCAATGGTTTGAGGAAGACCGAGATAGCGCCAAGCGCACCGAATGACAAGCCACTGAGTGTGAACACGACAAACACCATTAACCACCCATAGGCTGGATCACGTTCCACTGCGCTATCTGAAGAAGAGCTCATCGCCAATCCATTCTTGAAATATTATTTGAATACTACCTGTTCTGATGAAATGTAGTAACTATAGAGGTTTGCAGAATTCTTTTAGTTCTGCATGGTTGTTTTTATAAGATATAGTTTTGTAATAAGCTAACCGTATGCTTTGAAAGCTATTCTACAGATAGATTCAGCTACACATTTTGAGAGCTTTCTTCCTAAAAATCTTGTCTGTCATAAGACAATTCTTGGAAAATAAGACTTCACGAAGCATCCGACGTTTTTACAAATAATGCTATACAATACAGTATATTCAAATGATAGCTGCAAGGGTTTAGCCCAAATGACTATTAGAGCATTATTATTAGTTACTGCCATTGGAGTGTCTTTTTCTCTACAAGCAACTCCTGATGTGTCAGGCTTCTGGCTGCTTATCCTTCCTGATTCAGAAAGCGAAATAATATTCACAGATGCGGGCCGCCTTATTCAGGGCGAATATGACCTATTAGTTGATGACCCAAGCCTTTCGTGTGTTCCAGCTAGCGCATCGCGTATCTGGGCCAATCCCGGATCTCGGATATCCATCGAACAAACCGCAGAAAGCATTCTAATCAATTATGAATTGTTCGACTTGCGACGAGCAATCCCGATCGGAGGTGAATCTGTAATGCCAGCGCTTCCCAGCACACAAAATTTAGCAGGAACCTTTTTCGAGCAAATGGGATCATCTTTCGCCCGCTATGAAAGTGACAGCCTATTCATCGAGTCAAGAAATCACACTCATGGATATATTCGGACTTCTCGTGGAATTCCTCAATCGGCAGAAACAATAGCCATCGAAGAATTGAGGATAGAAGATGACCAGCTGCGCATTACTCATACCTATATCGATGAAACACTCTACGAACAACCTTTAGTTTTGAATTATACCTTTCAGCGAATTGACGTAACTGAAATCGAAGTTTATAACTGTACCGAAGCAGATTACGATTGGTTCAATCAGTTAAACGCGCCGACAGAAGAAGCTCTATGAGAATGATTCTGATTTTAGCAATGTTCTGTCTACTGCCCATTGCCACAAATGCTCATCACTCCACCAATACAAATTTCACCCAGGAAATAATTTCGATAGATGGCGTAATAGAGAGGGTACGTTTCCAGAATCCACACGCATCAGTACTTATAAAAAATATAGATACAGAAGGAAACGAAATATTTTGGCTAATCGAAACAAATTCTCGCACCACTCTACAGCGACAAGGTGTATCTCTGGATAGCTTGGAGGTAGGTTCTACTATAAAAGCAACGGGTCGCAAAGGCCGCAGGCAATATACAATGTACCTTCAAGAAATTACTTTCACAGATGGAACAACCTTCACTCCAACACCAGATCGTGATTAACTGTTAAGCAAGCTGTAAGAAAATTACTTTTTCTTAAACATCACTATCGGCTTGAAACTCATCACCAACTTATCATTCTGATTAAAAATTTCGTTGCGCATAAAGACAGTACCCATATCGGGCCGTGAACGTGATTCTTTTTTCTCCATAATCGTGCTCTTCATTCTCAATCGGTCACCAGGGAAAACCGGTTTAATCCAACGAAGTTCATCGATACCCGGTGAACCAAGAGCACCGTTCTCGCCAGTAGGCATATGCTCCACAGTCATCCGCATACCTATCGAGCCGGTATGCCAACCAGAAGCGCAAAGCCCGCCAAAGTGCATTGCCTTGCCCACCTCTTCTGATAAGTGAAAGGGCTGGGGATCATATTTTGAAGCGAATTCTAGAATTTCTTCTTTGGTGACCAGATAGTCACCGTATTCCTGGCTCATTCCTATCTCGAAGTCTTCGAAAAATCTTGGTGAGTTCATAGAAACTTATCTCTCATGAGGTTAATGCCATCGTTGATTTAAGACTAAGAGTATAAATGCTAGTTGGTATTTTCGCGCAGCCCCTTATACTTAAGTTATGAGCTCATCATTGTTCTTAGAAGATAACGAAAGTGCTGCTTACCAGCCATTGGCTGCTCGCATGCGCCCAGATTCAGTCCATTCCTTCGTTGGTCAGGCTCATTTATTAGGGTCTGGAAAATCGATTTACAAGGCTATTGAAAACAGACTCCCTCACTCAATGATTCTTTGGGGCCCACCTGGAGTAGGCAAGACCACGTTAGCAAAAATCATCGCTACTGCCTGTGATTACCATTTTGAATCCATCTCTGCAGTACTCGCAGGAGTGAAAGAAATAAGAGCTACGATCGAGCAAGCTCGATATCATCAGGCAAATGGATCTAGGAAGACGATTCTCTTCGTCGATGAAGTGCACCGATTTAACAAGGCGCAACAAGATGCATTCCTTCCGCATATTGAAAATGGCACGCTGCTATTTATTGGTGCTACCACTGAAAATCCTTCTTTTGAGCTTAACAATGCCTTGCTTTCTCGAGCACGCGTCTATCTATTAAAGTCTCTTACCGAGAAAGACCTGTTGGGAGTTGTTGACAATGCGCTTGCCGATAATGAGCGCGGCCTGGGTAATCTCAAGTTAGATTTAAACGAAAAACAAAAAAAGATGTTAGCTAGAGCAGGTGATGGGGATGCCCGCCGCACTCTAAATTACCTTGAAATACTAAGTGATATGGCGGAATTAACTGATGAGCGTCGCACAGTTACTGATGATCACTTAGTGCAGGTTTTACAAGAAAATTATCGTCGCTTTGATAAGGGAGGCGATAGTTTTTACGAACAAATTTCTGCTCTACATAAATCTATACGTGGTTCTTCGCCTGATGCTGCATTATATTGGGTAGCCAGAATGTTAGATGGTGGCTGCGACCCATTGTATCTCTCGCGGCGACTCACACGGATAGCGAATGAAGATATCGGCCTCTCTGATCCCCGTGCATTGCAAGTCACGTTGGACTGTTGGGATACTTATTCTCGTTTGGGTAGCCCTGAAGGAGAGCTTGCCTTAGCACAGGCTGCTGTTTACTTAGCGAGTGCACCGAAGAGCAATGCGGTTTATGAAGCTTATAGAGCAGCGCAAAATGCGGCTGTTGAACATGGTAGTCTCGAAGTGCCCCTTCACTTGAGAAATGCCAGTACTTCACTCAGCAAAGATCTCGGCTATGGCGAAGACTATCGTTACGCCCATAGCGAAGAAAATGCTTTTGCTGCTGGAGAAAACTATCTGCCTGAAGAACTAAAGAACGAACGATTCTATTACCCTAGAGAGAGTGGCTTGGAACTTCGCATCAAAGAAAAAATGAAACAGTTCCGAGAATTGAATGAAAAGGCTATAGAGAAACGCTATAAAAATTAAGAAATCAATCAGTCACCACTCAACCGACTACCTCTAAGCGGCAGCCAAGCTTCCGCAAGATATGGAGACTAGACATATAGCCGCGAGTAAATTATGTGAATACCTAGAACCCGATGCCACTAATCCCGTTATCGATATACATTTCACCTTGATGAATAAATGCTGATTTATAATCTTATAGCTCAGGTTTTAA
>CAWKZI010000096.1:0-7659 GCA_963854365.1 Gammaproteobacteria bacterium | reverse complement strand
AAAGAAATCTTACAACTATTAAAATTAATAAACATACTGAAGAGTCATGACAGAGAAACTTCAAAAAGTTTTGGCACGGGCTGGTTTCGGTTCACGTCGCGAAATCGAAGGCTGGATAAGCAAGGGCCGTATCAAAGTAAATGGTAAAGTCGCTATTTTGGGCGAGCGAGTAGGAGGCGATGATCAAATTGTCGTCGATGGCAAGAAGTTGGCCCCACGTAAGCGAGTCCGTGAAGAGCGTCGGGTTCTACTCTATAACAAACCCGACGATGAGATTTGCACACGAAGCGATCCACAGGGCAGGCCAACGGTATTTGATAAGTTGCCACCGCTGAAACATGGTCGTTGGGTATCCATTGGGCGCTTGGACTTAAATACTAGTGGGTTACTACTATTTACGACAGATGGTGAGCTAGCCAATAAGCTCATGCATCCAAGTTCCGGAATTGAACGAGAATATGCAGTTAGAGTAATGGGCGATGTTACTCAAGAAATGGTTAATCAAATGCATACGGGTCTAATATTAGATGGTGCATTTTGCCGGTTTACCGATATCCAGTACTTTGCTGGAGAAGGCCTGAATCAGTGGTATCACGTAGTACTTATGGAAGGGAAAAACCGAGAAGTTAGAAGACTATGGGAATCTCAGGGCTTAAAAGTCAGTAGGTTGAAGCGAGTTAGGTTTGGCCCGATATTTATCCCGAGTACGGTTCGCAGAGGGGATTTTCAAGAATTAGCTAAAAATGACATAGATAAATTACTAAAAGCTTTGCCAGTGGCAGAGAAACCTAAAGCAAGCAAATGAGCTGGCTAGCTGTTGTAGCCAATTAAATTAAATCACTATTTATAATATTTGCTTATTAGTTATTAAGAGTCCGTAGAATCTTCAAGAATATAATTAAGGGCTCTTTCTACTAAACTGTTTACAGATTCTTTGCTTGTGAAGGATAAAAGTCTATTCTAATTCTCAAGACATCAACTTTCTTCAGTCGTTTCTAGTTAATGAGCACTGCCAGAGCGGCTTTATGCGCCTTTAAGGTCTTTAGAGTCGAATTCTCGAACATTCAAAGCACGGCCCGTAATACTTTCGGTGTCCTTACCCATTAAATAAATATAGACAGGCATTATTGACTCGGCAGTGGGCTGAGTCGCAGGGTCTTCCGCAGGGTAGGCATCTCTTCGCATGGAAGTTCTGGTTCCGCCGGGGTTTAGGCTGTTCACTTTGATTGATGTGGTATTTCTAAGCTCATCAGCTAATGTTTGCATGAGACCTTCCACAGCAAATTTTGAGACAGCATATGCCCCCCAGTAGGCGCGACCTATTCGACCTACAGAAGATGATGTGAAAATCATCCTCGCGTCCAGGGAGCGCGAAAGGCTCGGTATGAGTGCTTTGCTAAGGTAGAAGGCGGCATTTACGTTTACCTGCATTAAATCCATCCACTCCTTCTCTGGATAAAACTCTATGGGAGTCCGAGATCCAAGAAGGCCGGCATTGTGTACTAGTCCGTCCAGGCAGCTAAACTCCTCATCTAGAGATTGAGAGAGAGCCGTGTAATCTTTGGCTGAAGCGGTAACAAAATCCATTGGGTGAATGATTGCTTTACCGGGGTGAATTGAGTCTATTTCATCATAAGCAGATTCTAGTTTTTCTTGGTTGCGGCCCAATAAAATGACCGTTGCCCCGGAATCTGCAAAGGCTTTACCACAAGCAAGACCAATACCATCGCTAGCACCTGTTATTAGAATGGTTTTACCTTCAAGGGAATTCTCTGGCAAGGAAAAGTTAAACATGTCTTAAGCAAATTTTAGAAGGTTTAAAAGGGTAATAGCTTGATCAGGTTTGGCGAGGATAAAATCTGCGTACCATTCTTCAGCTTTAGAATCCTCTGCCAAATATCCATAGGCAGCCGCAACAGCGATTACATCTGCATTCTTAGCTGCCTGAATGTCGCGCAAGTGATCTCCGAGAAAAACAGTTCTTTCGGTATCAACTCCAAGCTGCTGGCAAGCGAGTAGAATAGGTTCCGGATGAGGCTTGCGCTGGCTAACATGATCAGGGCAGACTAAGGACTTGCATCTCTTCAATAAACCTAATTTAGCCAGAAGGCGCAGTGTATATTTCTCCGGCTTGTTAGTGACTATTCCCCAGTGCACGCCGTGGTTCTCTAATGCAGTTAGTAACGCGTCCATACCGGGGTAAAGTGCTGCTTGGGTGTTTTCAAGTTCTACAAAATATAACTCCAGTAGCTGCTGATTTAATTCTTCGTAATGGGGGTCATTTTCGTCAATACCGAAAGCTAATTTTACTAGAGCTCCCGAGCCATCTGAAACGGTTTGGCAGATCAGTTGTGCGGATATTGGATCAGAATTGTTTTTTGCTAGTAACTTATTTACGGCGATATGAAAATCTTTTGCTGTATCAACTAAGGTGCCATCCAAATCGAATAGTACGCATTCTATTGAGGTTTCTAGTTGAACAACTTCCGATTGATTCATGATTGGTGATCCGGTTTTTTGTAAAGAGCTATGTAATTAACATCAACAGATTTCTCTAAGAAATATTTCTTGTTTATTGGGTTGTAACCCAATCCTGTTTGATCAACCAATTGCAAATTGATGGCTCTAGACCACGAAGCAAGTTCAGAAGGTTTTATAAATTTTTGGTAGTCATGGGTGCCTTTAGGAATTAGGCTTAGTAGGTATTCGCCCCCGAGGATGGCGAAAGTATAGGCTTTTAAATTGCGATTAATTGTCGAGAAGAATACTAAACCATTAGGTTTAAGCAGTTGTTGACAGGCAGCTACGATCGAAGAAGGAGTAGGTACATGCTCTAACATTTCCATACAACAGATAACATCGAAGTTGTTTAGATTTGAATCAGCGAGATTTTCTGCAGAAATATTTTGATAGTCAATTTTTAGGTTGCTTTCCAACAGATGCAGTCGAGCTACTTTAAGGGATGCCTCGGCAAGATCTATAGCTGTAACTTCAGCGCCGTGACGGGCCATAGCTTCTGCAAGAATTCCGCCTCCACAGCCAATATCTAACACTTTCTTTTCAGCTAAATTAACGTGTTGGCTAATGTAGTTCATGCGCAGCGGATTGATATCATGTAATGGTTTAAATTCACCGGCCGGATCCCACCAGCGAGCAGCGAGAGTTTCGAACTTTTTTATTTCGAGCCTGTCAACATTAGGATTTTGTATTGTCACTTTAGCTCTATCCTGTTTTTCCAGAGCAAGGCTATCGCTGCGACATTCTCACTATCTAGAGTTTGTAGCTTACCGCTTTCTAAGACTGCAGTGCCAGCACACCATACATGGGATACTTGAGAAGCCTGCGTTGAGTAAACTAGTTGAGATATTGGGTTGTATAATGGTTTTGCATTAACGTAGTTTAAATCTATGGCAGTAATATCGGCATATTTGCCAACTTCCAGACTACCAATGAGGTTTCCTAAACCAAGAGCTTTTGCGCCATTGATAGTTGCCATTTCTAAAACTTGTTGTGCTGGAACTGCGCTTGCGTCGTCAGCTACAATTTTCCCTAATAATGCTGCCGTATGCATTTCTGAAAACATATTGAGGTCGTTGTTGCTGGCGCAGCCATCTGTTCCTAAAGCGACATTAACTCCATGCTTAGATAACTTACTGACTTCGCATAAGCCACTCGCAAGCTTCATATTGGATTCAGGGCAATGAATTACTGATGCTCCACTTTGAGCAAGCAAGTTGATTTCATCACTGGTCAGCTGCGTGGCATGAATGCAGAGTAGCCGTGGCGTGATTAAACCCAGCTTATGCAATCTATCTAGAGGACGCATTCCGTCTAAAGCGACAGCATCGGCTATCTCGCGGCTGGTTTCATGGATATGTATGTGAATTGGTAGATCTAATTCTTCAGCCAATACTGAGATTTTATGTAAGGGTGCGTCAGAAATTGTATAAGGGGCATGCGGCCCAAAGGCTGTGTAGATTAAATCATTGTTACGGAAATCGTCATGCAGCTTGGTAGCCTTGTAAATGTATTCCTCAGCATCCTTTGCCCAGGCAGTAGGAAAATCTAAGACTGGACACGCTAGTTGTACTCGGATCTTAGCCTCAGTAGCTGCTCGAGCCACTGCATCCGGGAAAAAGTACATATCAGCAAAACAAGTAGTGCCAGATGTAATCATTTCGGCTATTGCTACAGTAGCGCCTTGCTCAACAAAATCTTCGCTGACGAACTTGTTCTCTAAGGGCCAAATATGATTTTCTAACCAATCTTCTAGTGGAGTATCGTCCGCAATGCCTCGGAAAAGAGACATAGATGCATGGCCATGGGCGTTTATTAGGCCAGGGATTAAAACGTGATCTTTTAAGTCATATTCCTGATAGGCAGAAAAGCTAGGTTTTGCCTTTTCGCTAGGACAAATCGCGATGATTTTCTTATCAGAAATAACTAGACAATGCTTCTCAAGAACAATTCCTTTTGGTACTACGGGAATTATCCATTTTGCATGGATTATTAGGTCAATCTTTTCTGGCGGTTCCATGGAGAAGAATGTCACTTTTTCTGGTCAATTTATAGGTGTTTTATAACAGCTGTTTCTGAGTAGCTATCAGTCGTTGATTATACCTAAAGTTTGAAAATATGTCGCCCTTTGGCCTGCTTGCTATATATCAACGGAAGCTATTGAAAAAAAAGGGGAAATACTTGAGAGGAAAGAGTAATTAAGGTGTCAATTCAATTGAGTTCCGTGTTAAAATTAGGTGCTTTTCGTAAGCGGATACACATAAGAAAATAGTTACTTTAATAAGCCTATAATCTTAAAAATTAGTTAAAATCTGCCGCTAGAAATATAGTGCTCTAAATAACATCTTCTAGATCAATTTCTTATTTTGGCCTAGGGAAGCTGTAAGCAATTTTGAGCCAGATTTTGACCCAAATAACGAGCAAACTGTTTGTTCAGGGTTTAAGTAAGAATTTATTGAAATATGCTATCCATACAAGCCTGCGTTCTAACTCCAATCTGATAGGAAAAAGCTAGTTTATGTCTGAATTTGCCAAGCAGGTTTTGCCTGTAGCATTAGAAAGCGAAATGCGTGAGTCCTATCTGGCCTATGCAATGAGTGTAATTGTAGGAAGGGCGTTGCCTGATGTCCGTGATGGCCTAAAACCAGTGCATCGGCGCGTTCTTTTTGCAATGAATGTATTATCTAATGATTACAACAAGCCATATAAGAAATCTGCTCGTGTAGTAGGTGATGTGATAGGTAAATACCACCCACATGGCGATACAGCGGTCTATGACACTATTGTTCGTTTAGCGCAGGACTTTTCTTTGCGTTATCCGCTGGTAGATGGGCAAGGTAACTTTGGCTCAATTGATGGCGATGCTGCCGCAGCAATGCGTTATACGGAAATCCGTATGGCGAAGATTGCACATGAATTATTGGCGGACCTAGACAAGGATACTGTTAATTTTTCACCAAACTACGATGGCACTGAAGATATACCTGATGTTCTGCCAGCGCAGGTTCCCAATTTACTGATAAACGGCTCTTCTGGCATAGCGGTAGGTATGGCAACCAATATACCTCCACACAATATAGTTGAAGTTATTAGCGGTGCGATTGCTTTATTGGATAATCCAGAGATCGAGATCGACAATTTGATGGACCATATTACAGGCCCAGACTTTCCTACGGCGGGGATAATCAATGGTAAAGCAGGAATTGTGCAGGCATATAGAACTGGCCGTGGTCGTATCTATGTGCGGGCAAAAGCAGAAGTGCTTGTAGATGAAAAGACTAGTAAGCAGACAATAATCGTTAGCGAAATTCCTTACCAACTTAACAAGTCAAAACTTATCGAGAGAATTGCAGAATTAGTTAAAGAAAAAAAGCTTGAAGGAATATCGGAGCTACGTGACGAGTCAGACAAAGATGGGCTGAGAATAGTAATTGAACTACGCCGCGGTGAAATGGGTGATGTCGTCCTTAATAACCTTTACGCCCAAACACAAATGCAATCTGTTTTCGGAATCAATATGGTGGCTCTGGTTGATGGTCAGCCACGGGTTCTAAATTTAAAGGAAATTCTCGATTCCTTTATCCGTCACCGACGCGAAGTTGTTTCCCGCCGCACCAGCTACTTGCTCCGCAAAGCGCAAGAAAGAGGTCATATTCTTGAAGGATTGGCAGTAGCCCTAGCAAATATCGATGCTGTGATTGCGCTTATTAAAGCTTCGCCCGCGTCCAGTGAAGCTAAACAGAAACTACTTGCACGGTCCTGGAAGTCAGATAGTGTTTTGGCAATGTTAGGAGAAGTTGGTGCAGATGCTTGTCGGCCGGCTGAGTTAGATGAGCAGTATGGTCTGAAAGGTGATGAATATTATTTATCTCCAGATCAAGCTCAAGCTATTTTAGAGTTAAGATTGCATCGGCTAACAGGTTTGGAGCATGAAAAGCTGATTAATGATTACAGTGAGTTGTTAAAGCAGATCGCTGATTATCTAGATATTCTTGAAAATCAGTCGAGATTACTGAACGTCGTCCGAGAAGAATTAAAAAGCGTTCAAAAAGAATACGGTGATGAGCGTAAAACAGAAATAGTTGGTTCGCAGCAAGATCTGACTATAGAGGACCTAATTACAGAAGAGGATCGAGTGGTAACCATCTCGCAAACTGGTTATGCCAAGACACAACCTCTCTCAGATTATAGTGCTCAGCGCAGGGGTGGGATGGGCAAGGCCGCAGCAGCGGTAAAAGATGAGGATTTCGTTGAGCATCTGCTCATTGCTAGTACTCACGACACATTACTTTGTTTTAGTAGCGTAGGAAAAGTGTATTGGCTGAAAGTGTTCTTGATACCTGTTGCAAGCCGGACATCTCGAGGCAAACCTATTATAAACATTCTGCCACTTGAAGAAGGCGAAAGAATCACATCGATGCTACCTATATCAGAGTATACCGATGATCATTTTGTTTTTATGGCTACTTTAAACGGTACAGTTAAGAAAACCGCACTTACTAATTTTGCTAGACAACGCAGTGTTGGCTTAAGAGCCATTGAGTTAGATGAAGGCGATCGACTTATTGGTACAGCGGTTACCGATGGTAAGCAAGATATTATTCTAGTAAGTAGTAGCGGTAAAACTATTCGTTTTAAGGAAACAGAGGTGAGGCAAATGGGAAGGACTGCGCGTGGAGTGCGCGGAATTAAATTGGTCTCCGGTCATACTATGATTTCATTAATCATCCCTGATGGGGGAAAACAAATATTGGCAGTTAGCAAAAATGGTTTCGGTAAGCGCACTAAGACAGAAGACTTCCCTGTCTATGGCCGTGGAGGCCAGGGAGTAATTGGAATGCAAACTAGTGATCGAAATGGTGCGGTAGTTGGGGCCGTGCAGGTTTCTGATAGTGACGAGATCATGCTGATATCGGATAAAGGTACGATGGTGCGCACTCGCGTGGAAGAAGTTTCAGTGCAGGGTCGAAACACCCAAGGTGTGCGATTAATTAGATTGAAGGCAGGTGAGAGTTTAGTTGGTTTGGAACAAGTGGATGAGCCCGATCCCGAGTTAGTTAGTAAGTTAGAAGAGCAAGATGATGATGACAGTAAAAATTCCATAAATGGTTTAGAGCGAGAAGTAGTCGCCTCTAAGACTGA
>CAWKZI010000095.1:0-7673 GCA_963854365.1 Gammaproteobacteria bacterium | reverse complement strand
TGGCAATATGCCCAGTTGCCTCCCGCTTCATGCGGACGGGTACCCTACCAATTTGACAATATATGCGTTCAGCTCGATCTAAGACCGCATCTAACGGACTATACATTTCTACCAATGGCACAAGGTGGGGTGGGTTGAAGGGGTGAGCTGTGAGTAGCCGCTCTGGTGCGCTCATTTTAGCACTTAGGCTAGACCAAGAGAGACCAGAGGCGCTAGAGGCAATCAGAGCATCGGAGTCCGCGCTATGCTCAAAATCATCATAAATCTCGTGCTTCAGATCTATCACCTCTGGCGCACTTTCTTGCACAAACATGACACCATCAAGAGCAGCAGACATCTCCGTAAATACGCTCAAACTACCCAAGGTGACCGCCGGAGGGCCCATATCAGACAGTTGGGACATTGGAGCCTTAACCTTCTCAGAAAGCGCGTTGCGCGCTGCAGCATTGGGATCCCAGGCATGCACATTTATACCATGATGCAAAAACAAGGCTGTCCAACTAATACCAATTAAGCCACAACCAAGTATGGCGACTGGAACTTGAACGTCCTGCGGAGTATCACTTTCTGACTGGATATTATACATCATTTTACTATATCACCGTGGCGCCACGCGGATAGCCCCTTTCAAATGCTTGTTACCAGCATCTATAAGGCCCACTCGTCCAGTGACATGCTGTTGGATTTACCTGAACGGCGTTTTGAACAGCTTCAGAACCCTACCTTCATGACCGATACAATCATTTTAAAATCATCCATCAAAAGCCAATTTAACATTTGAAAACCTGTCCAACGCAAAGATATTATGATAAACAGTATTGCTTGTTTTAGAGCTCCACCTCCGAGCTGTTAGGCTTATGTATTTTTCTTTTAATTGTGCATTATCATATGGATCCTGCCAGTCACCACGATTAGTCTTGACCCCAGCCTTAAAATTTTGACCGTTCTTCATGGTAATGCTCACCTCTGCAGGTCGAAAATCAGGTAATTGCGCTGACATAAAACTACTTTCAGAAATGCTGGTCTTTGCAGCTAAAGCCAATGTCGCTGGATCTGTCAGGGTATTTCCAGTGAAGCTATGTACTTTTGATGATCGGTTGATCAACGTCGTGGCTATTGCGAAGGGAATAGAAAACCTCGCTGCCAGCATATTTCGTGGCTTCTGGTCATCTAATTCTGCCGCAAGAAAATAACTCTCAACATGAATGCGGTCTATTTGACCGGGATTCTGCAGCTCAGGATGCTTATCAAGCAATATCCATAATGCGTCTAGCGCAGCGTGGTTGTATCGACAACATGCGTGCAATTTGAAATAATTTCTGTCTACCTCAAATCGTTTACCTATGCTTTCTAGTGCGGCCTCAACATCAAAACCTGATGACACGACGCCACCAAACACAGATCCAATCCCATCTAGTTCACCAGTAAAGCCTGCCATCAACAACTTGTGCGCCGTATGGCTCATTTGGTTAGCGACACCAGTATAAGCGTTGCGGACTGTTCCACCTTCCAGCATGGTCTTTCTGCTAGTTGCTAACGTTAAGCTTGACGCAATATTAAGCAGTTCAGCTAATTGTACCTCATCAAGCCTATTCAGCGCTCCAAGTGCCGCTACAGCCCCAATCACGCCCCAAGTCCCATGAGGGTGCATATTGGCGTTAAGAGAAGTTGCAAGCCCGATCCGCGCGGCTATGTCGTAACCAACGATGAATGCAGTTAAAAAATCTTTTCCAGAAACTAACTCAGTTGTGCTCTCTGTCGCGGCAAGTAAAGCGGGAAAAACATGCATGCCAGGATGGCCACGAGCAAACTGGTGCCCCTCATCCATTTCCAGTACTGTGCCGGCAGTACCATTAATGAGGCTTGCAGTTTGTGGGTCAGTTAAATTTGAACTACCCAAAATACGCGAAGTTCCTAAAGATTTAATTGAATCAGTAAAAGCTAATATTTCTGGTTCAGCACTTCCACCAACAATAGCACCAACGCAGTCAGCTATGATCAACTTTGCCCTAGACACAGTGTCAGCTGGAATATCACTAAATCTAGTCTGGCCAATAAAAGCTGAAAAAATGTCAAGATGTTTAATCATGAAATTATTCTAAATATAAAATTTGATTTTAACATAAAAAAAATATGTCATTTTTTCTTGGACACAGGAAGCCCTTTGCGTCTTAACTAAAACAATTAAGCAATAAAACTTTATAAATAAATATAATGATCAACCCATAGGAGTATCTAATGACTAAATCACCCAAGTTGTTTGCTGGTTCTCGTCGGCAATTTATTGGCAGCGCTTCAGCCACATTTGCGCTAGCCTCTGCAGGCTTATCAATTCCACATATTGCCAAAGCAGCTAGTGCTGTAAAAATCGGTCTTATCCATCCGGCTACGGGTTGGGCAGCTTATCCAGCAGCACAGCTTCGCTATGGTGCGCAATTGGCGATTGCAGATGTTAATGCTGCAGGTGGAATTAAATCCATGGGTGGTGCCCCTGTTGAAGCAATTCTTGGTGACTCACAAGCAAAGCCTGAAATAGGTGCTGCAGAAGTCGAAAAAATGAATGAAGCTGGAGTAAATGCCATTCAAGGCTGTTATCAGTCTGCAGTTGGCCTTGCGGCCTCAGCGACAGCGGCGAAATACAACATTCCATTTTCTGTTGATGTAGGAGTTTCGGATAAATTAGTTCAGCGTGACCTTCCAAACGTCTTCCGCATGGCAGATGGCTATGGGAGGATTGCATCTGATGCTTCAGTTAATCTTGCTGAAATCAATAAGGCTGCAGGGTCTCCCGCAAAGACAGTTGCTATTGTGCATGAAGAGTCTGAATTTGGGACAGGTACAGCGAAGCTTGTCACGGAAGCACTTGCCAAGCATGGCTTGACAGTGATCGAGACTATCAAACACGCAAACCCTACGCGTAACTTTGACAATATAGCCCTACGGCTGAAAGCGGCTAAGCCTGACATCATCATGCCAATAAACTATCCAGGCGAATATGTTTTGCTTGCAAAAACATTGCGCCAACAACGTGTTGATTTCATGGCTAGTTATTCTGTTCTTGGCGGTGGCTTCAACTTTAAGTTTGTTGAAGAAATGCCACAAATTGCTGAAAATATGATTGATGTGAACCACTGGTATGACCCGAGCTCTGCTTCTGGTCAGGCCATGCGCACGCGTACTGAGGCTGATGGCAAATATTTCACGTTCGAAGTCTATTGTGCTTATATGTCTATTCTGTTCCTTGTTGATGGCTTTGAACGTGCTGGATCAACAGATAACGATGCGGTCAATGCAGCACTTGCAAGTTCAACTCTTAACGTTGATTTCATGCCATATGGTCCAACTAAGATGGTCAATGGCCAGAACATGGGCTCACGTGCGGTTGCTATTCAAGCTCAGAAAGGCGATGTAGAAGTCATTGCTCCAGCGTCTTACGCATCTGCAAGTGCGATATTCCCCCGCAGCTAAAACAACTTATAAATTCTAATTTTGGCAGCTCCAAGGTTTCCTTGGAGCTGCCTTGTTTAATATTTCTTCATTTAGAAAAGTCAAAAAATGTTCTTAGAAGTGCTATCATTGTTTCCAGCAGGCATTATAAATGGGCTTATGTTTGGGGCTATTTATGCTCTGGTTGCCCTCGGTCTGACGCTTATTTATGGCGTATTACATATTATTAATTTTGCACATGGCGCCATGTTAATGTTGGCGATGTATATGGCATATTTTCTGTATAAAATTTTAAATATTGATCCTTATGTTGCAATCTTAATAGTCACACCCGCAGGCTTCGTCTTCGGCTATACGATTTACCGCTGGGGAATAGGTAAACTGTCGGGAGGCCGTGATCAAAATATTCTACTTATTACCCTTGGACTGTCCATTATTCTTGAAAATTCTGCTCTAGTCTTTTTTACTGGGGACCAACAAACGATAAGCCTCGCATACAGTTACGAAGCGTTTGATCTTGGATTTCTATATCTAAGCTACCCCAAGGTAATTTCCTTTGTAGCATCATTGGCGATCTGCTTATTGCTATGGATGTTGATGACCCTCACAGACCTTGGTAAAGCCATTCGCGCAGTTGCGAAGCAGCGAGAAGGCGCTCGGCTTGTTGGTATTGATGTCGAACATGTGTTTGCTGTCACCTTTGGTATCGGGGTCGCCTGTTTGGGAGCTGCAGGGTGTATGTTGCTGCCTATTTTCTATGTTGACCCTTACACCGGTAACATCTTCGTAATAGTGGCCTTTACTATTGTCGTACTGGGCGGAATGGGCAGTATTGTTGGTGCTTTATTAGGTGGATTTATTATTGGAATTACGGAGTCTGTTGGCGGATTAATCTTGGGCGAAAGCCTGGGGCAAGTAGGAATTTCTCTGATTTTCATACTTATTCTTATCTTTAGGCCAACTGGGATCTTTGGGCCCAAAGTATGACATTCTCCCTAAAAACTGTATTACTTATATTGTTTGGTCTATTTAGCGCGGCTCTTGCGCCCGTTGTTATTTCCAGCAAGTTTCAGCTTGATGTCCTGACCTTGATCTTCTTCACCGCTTATATTGGACAGTCATGGAACATTCTGGGTGGCTATGCTGGACAGTTTTCCTTTGGTGGAGTGATGTTCTTTGGTACTGGCGCTTATACTTCATCAATATTATTAACCAGTTTTGGTGTGCCTCCAATAATTGGCATTTTTGCAGCAATTTTCATGGGAGCGTTTCTTGGATTAATTGTTGGTTATCTAAGTTTCAGGTCAGGATTGCGAGGATCTTACTTCGCCCTTATCACACTTGCCTTTGCAGAACTATTACGGGTTTTGGCAAATTCAGTCGAATTCACAGGCGGTGGCGTAGGTTTGTTTTTAACATATGCACCAGGGCTTCATAACCTCCAATTTAATTCGCCCACAGGGTTTTATTACTTCTCATTAGTCCTTTTAGTTATCTCGCTTGCGATTGCTATGTGGCTTGAACGCTCTCGTTTTGGGGCGCAGCTTGTTGCCATCCGGGAAAATGAAGACGCGGCAGAGGCACTTGGAATTGATACACTCAAATGCAAGGTCTACGCGATTATGATTATGGGTGGCATGGGAGGGGCAGCGGGTACGTTTTATGCTCAGAAATACCTTTATATCGATCCGCCAATTTCCTATTCGATTGCGCTTTCTGTTGAAATGCTGCTCGTAACTATTGTTGGTGGTATGGGTACAGTCTTTGGGCCGCTCGTTGGCTCGTTCTTTCTGCATACCGTGAATGAATTTGCCCGTCACTTTATTGACACACCTGGAGTTAGCTTAATAGTCTATGGCTTTATTCTGATCTTGATTATCTCTTTCCTTCCAAATGGGCTGGTTGGCCTGTTCCGTAAGAAGCGCAAGAAAAAGGATGACAATGATGCTTGAGGTAAAAGGCCTCACCAAACGATTTGGTGGACTTCTTGCGGTATCGGCTGTTGACCTTGCTGTTGCAAAAGGAGAGATCGTGTCGCTCATTGGGCCAAATGGCGCCGGTAAGACTACAGTATTTGCCAGCATTTCAGGGTTCTTAAAACCTGATAAAGGTGCTGTTAATCTTGATGGACGTTCCATCATCAATCTGAAATCGCATAAAATATGCCAGCAAGGCATGGTCCGGACGTTTCAAATCACTCAACCGTTTGCAACCTTGAACACACTTGAGAATATCATGGTTGGTGCGTATTCTATAACCAGCGACAAAAACATTGCACAATTGAATGCTGAACGTGTTGCTGACATTGTTGGAATGACATCTCTATTGTATCAGACAGCTGACGGATTGACAGTTGCAGCGCGTAAGCGGCTTGAGCTTGCCCGTGCATTAGCAACCAATCCTAAACTGTTATTGCTTGATGAAGTCATGGCTGGCCTAAACCCAACTGAAATTGATGAGATTGTAGAAGTAATCAAAGGCATCCGAGACAATGGCGTTACTATTTTTTTGATTGAACATGTAATGAAGGCCGTGGTTAATCTTTCGGACCGAACCTATGTTTTGAACGATGGTAAATTGATTGCCCAAGGCACGCCTAAGTCTGTAGCTTCAGATCCCGTAGTTATCGAAGCTTATCTTGGGCACGGAGCTGCTAAGATGATGGCAAACGGGAGCAAGTCATGATCAAGGTCAATGGGTTACATGCTGGCTATGACTTAGTTAACGTCCTACGTGATGTGACCATAGAAATTAGCACCGGAGAAATTGTTGCTGTTTTAGGCAGTAACGGGGTTGGCAAAACAACACTCAACAACACATTGTCTGGACTTATCAAACCAACATCAGGTGAGATTTATTTTGATAATGTGCTTATTTCAGGCCGTGATCCAGTCGAGATCGTCGAAATGGGACTCATCCATGTCCCTGAAGGACGCAAGCTGTTCCCAAACCTGTCAGTAAGAGATAACCTTGAGCTGGGCAGTTACCGCCGTGGTAAGCCTAACCGCGCAACCAATCTTGAGCGAGTACTGGAGATTTTTCCTAAGCTTAAGGAACGAATTCGCCAAACCGCAGGAACACTTTCAGGTGGAGAGCAGCAAATGGTTGCAATTGGTCGCGGCTTGATGAGCGATCCGCGCATTCTTTTGCTTGATGAGCCTTCATTAGGCCTTTCGCCCCTTCTAGTGGAACAAATGTTTACTTTGATCAAGAAAATCAACGATGACGGCTTGTCCATCATTCTAGTTGAACAGAATGTAATTCAATCCCTTGCCATTGCAGACCGCGCCTATGTCCTTGAAGGAGGCACTGTCAGTTTGTCAGGTCGTGCAGATGAGTTAAAAGAAAATAGCAATTTAAAAAAATCATATTTGGGTTTATGATTATTGCGCTGTAAACCCACCATCAGCTACGATTACTTGCCCAGTAATAAATGAAGATGCATCCGAAATTAAAAATGCAGCAAGGTTGGCAATCTCTTTTGCCTTACCGAACCGCCCAAGAGGAATTCCCTTCAGCAAAGCATTGGACCTGTCCTCATTAGCCCGGGTCTCAGCAGTCATGTCTGTTGCGATTGGGCCTGGAGCAATCGCATTAACCCGAATGTTTGCGCCTGCAAGTTCTAGTGCCATCGAGCGCGCCAAACCGTTAATAGCTGATTTAGATGCCGCATACGCCGCCGCATTACGATGTCCAACGAGCCCTATCTGACTGGAGATCATCACAATTGACCCTGGTGTACGTTTTCGTAAATATGGAATAGTAAATCGTGCAAGGTTAAAACTGGCAGTCAAATTCACATCAAGGATCCGCGCCCAATCATCTGGGTTGGTCTCTTCGCTAGTCAATAATTTGATGATGCCAGCCGACGCCATCACACCATCAATACCACCGCAGGCAGAGGCCGCCTGAGACACTGCACTTTCCAAGGCGAATGCATCAGTAACATCTATAATAAAACAACGCTCTACAGGGATTATGCCATCCAGATTTGTAATCTGGTCATCACTAAAGACAGTGCCAGAGACCATTGCACCAAGGCTATGGGCAAGGCGGGCGGTCGCAAGGCCAATCCCTGTTCCAGCGCCACTGATAAAGAGGCTTCTATTGACAAGTGTTATCATTAGTGACGTCCTAAAAACATAAAATTAGATCAACGCTTACACAGTCAGGTGAGAATATGAAGCAAATTTTAGTTATTGTTCCCTTTCCCATGTCCAATGAAA
>CAWKZI010000094.1:0-7700 GCA_963854365.1 Gammaproteobacteria bacterium | reverse complement strand
TTCCGCAAGATATGGAAACTAGACATATAGCCGCGAGTAAATTATGTGAATACCTAGAACCCGATGCCACTAATCCCGTTATCGATATACATTTCACCTTGATGAATAAATGCTGATTTATAATCTTATAGCTCAGGTTTTAAAGCGACTCTAGAGTCCGAATTAATTTTTGCGTCTGCTCTGCTAACTCCAAACCTAGCGGAGTTAGATAGCCACCATCTTTCAGAGTAATAACGTTCTTCGCGAACAATCGCTTGGCGGCGGCGATTCTGCCCGGGTCAGCCTCATGATGAATTTTCAATCCAGCTTGAGAGCTCTCTAAATTGAACAAATTTAATAATTCTAATTCCTCTAAAAATTCGTTACTCAGGCGCATGTCTGCTATCTCTTGGTAGGAAAATGCTTAACTAGGAAGGTTTTTGCTAGCGAGCGACTATTGTTACCCAGTTGTTGGTTTGTGTGCAATGATTAGGTTATCGCTGTTAGACTAGAAATACAGAAATAAGATAGTTAATAATGCAGACAATAAAGCGTTACCAATAAATTTCTGACATAGATGAATTAGTTGTAAAGACATGCGAATATAATTTCATAAGAATGTTAATCATTACTAATTACCAGAAGCGCCGCAAGAACGGCTGGGATCAAAGATGAATTTTTTAAAAAATACTTTATCGAGTTTTATAACTAGTATTTCACTGACGATAATCGCATTAACCAGCGCATCTGCGCTTGCTGCAGACGCTGATGTTGCCGCTGCATTGGCTCATTCCGATCGCCCGAGCAATGATAGCGCTGCCGATGCCGGCCGCATGCCAGGAGATGTGCTGAGCTTTGCTGGCCTTGAAACTGGCATGGATGTTTTTGAAGTAGAAGCTGCTGGTGGTTATTACACTGAAATACTCAGCCGTGCAGTTGGCAGTTCCGGCAGTGTAATTCTTCAGCACCCCCCTGGCCTTATGGGTTTTGTTGGAGATAGTATTGACGTGCGTACAGCTAACAATCGGCTAAGCAATGTAACAGTGAGCATTTCTAATTTCGATGAATTGGACGCAGCCGATAATTCTATGGATATGGTTACTTGGATACTTGGCCCTCATGAATTAGGGTTTACCCCTGGAGGCAACAGTCTTGGTGACGCAGCTGAAGCGTTTCGTGAAATCGCTCGAATTTTGAAGCCAGGTGGAGTATTGGTGGCATCTGATCACATTGCTGCCAATGGCGCGGGAGTTGAAGCAGGCGGAACTCTGCACCGTATCGAGGAGAGTATTGTTACTGATTGGGCCGAAGCGGCTGGGCTATCTGTTGCTGCTACTTCCAATATGTTTAAGAATACTGCTGACCCGCTTACTGAGGGTGTTTTTGCACCAGCAATTCAAGGGAAAACTAGCAAGTTCTTAGTGTTGTATAGAAAGTAAATTTTACAACTGCCTTTTTGGTTACGTTTTCCCCACGATTGTCATTGCCGATTTAACTTTCAGCCATTCATGCTTCGTTTTAGGCGCTGCGGAAGTAGAATTCCTATAGGTGGTTTGGAGTATTAGGTGATTTCTACCTCTTGCGTCAAATTGAAGCATGTTCTGCTCAGACATTCCCCACCCAATCTGCAAAAATTCAAACGTTAGTGCATGGTCTAACTGCAAGTTAAATCGGCACTGACAATAGCCTCTGTTAATTGCAATCTCGCAGGGAGTCGTACCGAACTTAACAAAATCTCGCAAACTTAGGCGATTATCCTAGCTAGCCAATTGAAATAAATTGAAATATTCCCTTGCAGTTATACACCAAGCCCCTAGTATTCCTGTGCTTTAACGCTCCGTGTCAGTTAAACCCGAGAATCAGTCCATGAAAATTCTGAAGATATTGCTATGCGCAGTCTGCATAAACTCTGTCCCCCTGTTTGTATCCAGCGCATTAGCGGCAAGTGAAGGTATTTTCATTCAACGCATTAATGGCGAGCCAACACTCGCTGACTTCACTGGAATGACACCCAATACGACTCTGGCCCAATCTATGACCAAAGTCGAAGGACTTATCCAACGACAACCTGACGACGGTGAGCCAATCACCCAACACACGGAAGTCTATGTCGGCTATGACCAAGAGCATATCTATGCCGTATTTTTAGCCTTTGATACAGAACCAGAATTGATCCGCGCAAATTTGTCTTCAAGAGAAAATATTGACGGCGATGATCGTGTGGGCCTTACTATTGATACCTTTAATGATCAACGTACAGCGCTGTCATTCCATTCTACTCCACTCGGTATTCAATGGGATGCTCGCTGGACTGAGGGTTCATCCCTGAGGGCAGGATTCGACACAACTCTGGAAGCTGTATGGGATAGTGAGGGGGAATTGACCGATCAAGGATATATGGTGCGCATGTCGGTGCCCCTTCGCAGCCTCCGCTTCCCCGACACAGACGAACAACTGTGGCGCGTCCAATTTGGCAGATCCATTCCAAGACTTAGCGAATTCGCGTATTGGCCTGCATACTCTCTCGAAGTCGAAGGACGTCTAAATCAGACAGCTCTCTTACGAGGAATTCGAGATGTATCCCCTGGTAGTAACTCGCAAATAATCCCCTTCATCTTTGCACGAGATGTTGATGCATTAAATCCAAGCGCACTAGGCGGTCCGCGGTTTGAAACTGAAACAGAAATGAATGTGGGCATTGATGCAAAGATTGTGTTTAATGATTCCATGGTGCTGGATGTCACACTAAACCCGGATTTCAGTCAGGTTGAATCAGACCAACCACAAGTCACGGTAAATGAACGATTCGAAGTCCAATTTCCAGAACGACGTCCTTTCTTTGTAGAAAATGCTGACTTCTTTGCTACGGATTCCATACTACTTTTTACCCGTCGTATTGTGGATCCAGAAGGTGGAATACGTTTTACTGGTCGTTCAGGTGACTATGGATTCGGCACAATTCTTATTAATGATGAAGCTCCGGGTTTGAATCGAGAAAGTGGCGATCCCCTGCGCGGAGAAAAAGCAAACATTGGAATATTGCGCGGTTTCAGAGATATATCTGAACAATCTCGTATTGGTTTCTTACTAACTGATCGAGAGCTGGGAGATGGATACAATCGCGTGGCTAGCGTCGATGCTCGCCTAAAACTAAACAATAACTGGATCACCAATATGCAATTGGTAGGCACTGATAGTGAACCACTAACAGGTGGTGAAGCTTTCACAGGCTATCAGCGTAATATCCAAATTAACCGCACTGGACGCACACTTAGCACTCATACACACTTTGTTGACACTACTGATGACTTTCGAACTGAACTCGGTTTCCAAAATAGATTCTACCGACCAGACACAACAGGAATACATAACAGCATGAATTTGAATTTTTATCCCGAAAATTCAAATATAAATAGTTATAGCGCACGAGTTTTTGATGTCTATCTAAATGATAACGACGGTACTCGTATTTATCATCAACTAGGCCCAAGCTTTGACCTTAGTTATGACACAACTGGTATTGGATTCAACTACACAGACTATACAGAGGTTCTTCAGCCCAAAGATTTTGCAGGTATTGTTACTAACAGACGTTACGACTATGACAATTGGCAAGTAAATTTCTCTAACAGCACTTTTGAATCAGCAGTTATAAGGTTGAGCTATCGCACTGGCAAAACATTGAACTTGGTTCCTCAGGCAGGCAGTCTTCCCTATGTAGCAGATACAACCCGAACCGATGTATCACTTACATTGAGACCGATGGATCGCCTACGGATTGAGAATACTTATTTTCGTACTAATTTAGAAAACAAAGGTGGTGGCACGAAAATATTTAGTAATGAAATTGTCCGCAGTAATTGGAATTACCAATTTACTAAAGAACTATCACTACGCTTCATCGCTCAATACGATGAGACTGATGCGGGTCCAGCCACAAGACTTGTAGATGATGAAAATCTCAACTTTGATGTCTTGTTACGTTACGTAATTAACCCTTGGTCTGCTTTCTATGTTGGTTACAATTCAAATCAAAGTAATTTTGATATAGTAGAAATGGAAGGTGAGCGTGAATTAGTCGTTTCAAATGACTTACATCAAGACGGCGATCAATTCTTTGTGAAATTTTCTTACTTATTCCAGCGCTAGCTAGTATAGCTTTTAGTTACATTACTTTACGTAATGCAAGCGAGCATAATGCAATGTGAAATTCTCTCTGATGAGGTTACTTCGGTTAGGCTAGTAATTTATCTTTATTAAGTGTAATCCTTTAGATTTCACCTTAGCACTTATTTTATGGGGTAGCCGTACCTGAAGAGCATTCTTAATTTCCTCGAAATCAATTACATCTTTCGCAAGATCGAACATTGAACCTACAATATAGCGGATCATATGTTTCAAAAATCCATCCCCATTAATCTCAAAATAGTAAACTTCACGACCGAAATACATAGAATTCGCATTTAGTAACTCGAGTCTGGAAATTTTCCGAACTGTAGATTTCACTTTTTTATCATTAGTCGAAAAATTATAAAAATCGTACTCGCCGACAAATAATCTACAAGCTTTTCGCATTTTTTCTAAAGCCAATTTGGCGCAGGCAGAATCATTCTTAGTTAGTGAGAGTTGAGAAACGATATCACTCAAGATTGGTGAGCTTATCTCACCAATAGAGAAATAGTATCGATAGGTCTTGCTGCTGTTTTTCTTGGCAGGATTAAAGTCAGGCCCACAAATTTCGCAAGCACTTATCCGAATTTCACTCGGTAAGAGGGAGTTTAATCCTAATTGCAGCCTTTTAGGTGCGATTTCTATTGGCAATGTAAGTTTAGCAACCTGACCTAGCGCATGAACACCAGCATCAGTTCGACTTGCTCCAGAAACTAAACACTCTTCATAGTTACAGATTTTTCTAAGTGATTGGAGAATCTCAAACTGTATAGTAGGTTTTTTACCTCCATCGCCTAAATCTTGCCAACCATAGTAATTGCTCCCCTTATATGAAACTAGCACTCGAAAGTGTTGCTGCATCATTTTTGACCGACCTCCAGCGACAATTAGAGACGGTTCTTCTGACTGATTGATAAGTTAGTCTCAAATTGTTTATTCCGTTAATACATCACAAAAGAAAATAGCCTCTCTCGAACCGCCACCAGTAAATACTGCTTGTCGTCCACCAAGAAAGTTTGCGGTGGGTTTGTCATATTACCAATTCGTGTATGCCAGAGTAGATTGCCATTTTCTGCATCAAATGCAACCATGTTGCTTCTGCCGTCCCCGGTAAACACCAAACCACTTGCTGTAGTTAAAACTCCTGCCGCAACCCCGTCACCGCCCGGCCATTCATGACGCCAAACTGCTTTACCAGTTTTGTAGTCTATGGCTTGGAAGGCACTATCCACATCGCCAATTTCATCTCGTTGCTTTCCGCCTAAACCCATAGAACCACGAGGATCTGGGTCAGTAAGATAAAGCATGTTGTAACCGTTGTTCTCTTGGGTATAGAACAGGCCTGTGTCAGGGTTAAAAGCTGGGGGCTGCCAGTTGGCAACACCGCCTTCTACTGGAGAAACCAAAGAACCGGCGATGGTCGCGTCTTTTATTGGATTGGGCTCTGGAGAGCCACTTTCACGAACTCCTAAAGACCAATTAGCTGTCGTGCTGTAGAGATTTGTGGCTATGTGTTCACCAGTAACTCGATCGACAGTGAAGAAATAACCATTTCTGGATGCGGTTGAAACCAATTTCCTTGGTTGGCCATCAATGATGCCATCGATGAGAATTGGCGTTTGTGCTGAATCCCAGTCATGGGTATCGTGTGGGGAAGTCTGGAAATACCACTCCATCTCACCAGTAGTGACATTAATAGCAACCAAGGAACAGGTGAACAAATTATCTCCGGGGCGTGACACGCCGGTATAGGCTGGAGTGGGATTACCGGTACCGAATATGTAAAGATCAGTTTCCGGATCATACACACCAGGAACCCAAGCATTGCCACCGCCATGGCTAGCAGCATCAAGACTGGGCCAAGTATCCAATCCAAGGTCACCTTCGTTCATTGGAACTGAATAAAATTTCCACAGCAGTTCTCCAGTGCTAGCATCGAAAGCCTGAGTGAAACCAGGTTGATCCAAGTCGTTACCAGTACCAACAATAACTCTATCGCCAACCACTATAGGTGCCATGGTTGAAAAGTATTGCAGCTCAAAACTAGCAATCTCCGAATGCCAGTTTTCTTCACCTGTATGAATATTCAGCGAAACCAAAAAATTGTCTGGAGTCTCAAATAACAATGAATCATTCCAAATCGCAGACCCGCGACTACCGATGTGCGTGCCGCCTAAAGTCTCCCAGTGATAATGCCAAATCTCACTTCCGTCACGAGCATCCATGGCCCAAGCGTGATCAGGTGAGGTAACGTAAAGAATGCCATTAACTTCAAGAATGGATCCTTTCAATGAACCACTGGTGATATCGATGTCGCCCCTGCCTTCTCCTCCAATTTGTGTAACTATATTGGAAGACCCTACAAAAGGATTGAAGCCAGCTCGAGATTCTTCTCTTGTGGTAAAATTCATCTCGGTGGTCCATGCCAAAGTAAGATTCTTTACCGTATCTTTGTCAATTTGTGTAAGACTGCTATAACGTTTACCGCTGTAGTCACCGGAATACGATCGCCAGTCACCGTCAAGATCGTTTAACAACTCATCGGGAGATAGAACTACGTCATTTTGCGACAATAGCTGAATCGGAAAAGTGCACCCTAACAAAATTAACAAGGTTAAATTTTTCATTTCAGCGTCTCCATATAAGCAGTTACATCGTGGATAGTTTCGTCAGTAAGTTCTGCCAATAATTCCTTATGTCTCTTTAAGGGGTCATCAATTTCGATTTGCGGCGAATTCCCATTTCTTGAAAAACTTCTATAGCCGCCAGCTGGTGTTCGCAAGCTTAAGAAAAAGTCATCGTAACGAATTAGTGATCCACTTACTCTCTCACCGCTCGCAAGAGTGACCCTAACGCTTTTAACAGCACCAGAGGAGCCACCTCTTCGACGAAGCCCTCCTCCTACCCACGCATTTTGTAGATCATAATCATCGAAGATTCGACTAGAGATTCCCTGCAGATCTCCACTGGCAGAGTGGCAACTACTGCACTCCAAGCTGAAGTAACGCTCACCAACTGCAGCATCTCCCACTAGAATATCCAAATCGAAATCAACTGGCGGGGTACTGCCTTGCCGTTCGGACGTTGCAAGAACCGAATGAATAAATCCAGCCACTGCGGCGATATCAGCTTGCTCAAGATTGCCAAAGGATGGCATTCGGCCAATTCCCTCGGTTATCACTTGACCAATAACCTCACCAGCAATGTCATTCAGAACTATTCCTGAGCGCAGCAAGTTAGGACCGCCTTGCTCACCTCCTCGTAGATCAACACCATGGCACATGCGACAATTCACTTGGTACAAATCCTGACCTCGCGCGATAACTTCTGCCGGCGGTAACGCCCTCTGCTGAGCTAGAAAGGTAGCATTTGGGTCGGCTATAACGATTTCAGGTTTTATTAAATCCTGTGCATTTGATGCATGGGTCCATACCATGAGCATCACGCCTAGCGCATATAATTTCGATCTCATTATGAAACTCCTCATTGTTCTTCTTATTCCCCATAATCGGTCTTATTATCTTTCTGATCAAGGGGGTCGTAGAATCATC
>CAWKZI010000093.1:0-7708 GCA_963854365.1 Gammaproteobacteria bacterium | reverse complement strand
ACCTATACCTACACCGAAACGAGCCATAAAAAGTTGAGTGAAATTCTGAGCATAACCACAGAGTGCTGTCATAGCGCTCCATATAACCGCGGAGATTGCGATGATGTTACGACGATTACTTATATCAGCCAAGCGTGCGATCGGTATTCCGAGCGTTGTATATATAATTGCAAAGGCAGCGCCCGATAACATACCGAATTGACCGTCAGATATTTGCAGGTCATCGATGATGTACTGCGCGAGAACATTGATAACTTGGCGATCGACAAAGTTTGAGACGTAAACCGCTGTTAAAATACCTAAGACTAGATAGCGATAGTAGGGGTTTTTATAGGCTTGAATGATTGATGCACGTTCGGAGTCTTCTTTCGAGACTACAGTCGATTCAGCTGCGCCAGAAACTTCTGTGTTATCGGTCATCAGTGAACTCCGGTTATTCTTATTATTTGTATTTTTTATAGTATTGACATTTAGCTTGTGACGCATGAAAACATTTATTCCGCAGCCAGTCTACGTATAAGTATTGTGTTCAATTTGGCTCTATCGACGAGTGAGCTAACTCTCGCTTCTTCTTTATTAGAGTGTGCTCCTGTTCCGGCAACACCTAAAGAATCAAGAGTTGGAAGTCCGGCAGCTTGAGTGAGAGAACCATCAGTTCCTCCCCCTGAGTTTACTACGCCAAGCTCTTGCCCTAAGAGGCGTCCAATCGCCAGGGTCCTTTCAAGTAAGTATTCTGATTCTTCTGTAGGTACTTTTGGGGGTCGATGAAGATTGGTCCAGCTTTCAGTATTGATTTCGCCCGAGTCGATAGGGTAACTCATGATAGAGCCAAATATTTCTTCGAACTGAGCAACTGCAGCCTCTCCCTGTTGTGGTTGGGGATAGCGCAAATCAATCATCGCTTCTGCACAAGGTGCTATGGTGTTACGCGCTTCACCACCGCTGATCACACCGACGTTAACAGTTACTCCAGATTCGTAATCAGTCATTTTTTCGATTTCGACAATTTTGTAAGCGAGTTCCTTTATTGCAGATCTACCCAGTTGATGTGCACCACCAGCATGAGAGGCAACGCCGTTAACCACTATCCTTGCTTGCCCGAGGCCTTTGCGCTGTCGCACTAGATTGTTGGCACCGCTAGATTCATAAACGAGGCCATAGTCGTGAATTCTAGCTTGCTCTTCCAAGTATTTTCGTGATGAGAGTGAGCCAATTTCCTCATCGCTATTCAATAAAACTGTCAGGGCTTTATCTTCCAATTCTCCCGCTTGCGCTAAAGCTTTGAGTGTATAAAGCATTACGACTAGGCCACCTTGCATGTCGGCGACGCCGGGACCATACATTATATCTCCGTCACGGCGAAATTCTTGAAAGGGGCTATTGAGAGGGAATACCGTATCCAGATGTCCCATTAAGAGCAATCGTTTTCCTGCACCTTTTTTTTGAGCTAATAAATGATCGGTAACATTTATATTATAATTACTGCCAGGGCAGCTTGGCATTTCGATAAGACCCCCCGGAAGTCGGGACATTTCAAAACCTAATGAATGAAGCTCCTGACTAAGAATGTTGCCGACTTCGTCTACACCTTTTTTATTGAGAGTGCCAGAATTAATATTGGTAATCCGCTGAAGTAAGCTGAGCATATTCTCTTCTTGAGAATCTAGCCAACTGGTTAAAGCTAGCTCATCGGCATTTAGCAAAGGCTCTATTTTTCCAGCAGGGTCTTCGGCAGCAAAACTCAAACTGAGGGAAAAGATAAACACTAAAATCTGTGAGCAGGCGAAGATCCTGAGAGCAAAACGGTAAAACCTGGACATTAGATTAGACATCAATAGTTCCTTCAGCAATTAGTCTTTGCTTTAAAAGATTGGCTAAATTACCACTTGCAGTTATGAAGAAGCTAGACCTGTCAGTTTCATTCTCGAGATCAGCCGGTTTTTATGAAATAAACTTGGAAGGAAAGAGTAAGTAAAATTAGGATTTAGAACTTATCTATTATGATTTAGAGTTGGTTTGTGAATTCCTAATGTTAAGAAATTTCTCTCAGTTTATAATCTTAGGCCAGAGACTACTTGTTATTTTTCGGCTTGACATGAAATATTCTCCTACACCCGCAGCGCAGTGAGTCAGTTACTGGGACCTCGATCAATGATCAAAATTCTCTTTTTTATACGCCAGCCTACTGTGGTTTTAACCCAAGTATTCCGATAGATACCAGAACTACGAATAATCGGTACAAGGTCATCTGCTGTCTGATGAGTAATCAAGGCCATATTCTCTGTAATGGCTAAATCTTCAGTGAGTTGCAGGAAAAATAGCCCCGAAAAATGGTGACGGCTTTGTCGGTCTGCCAGCCTTCCCCTATGTGCCTGCATTGCATATTCGTAAATAGCGGCCCTTCCCATAACTTCTGAGCCCGGTACTAAAGATTCATTGGTCCAGCGCTCCATGCTGCCATCTTCAGTGAATAATTCCGAGAAGGACTTGGATGCTTTTCCATCCCAGCGGTATGAGTATTGAGTTAGCATTTCGGCAATAGCTAGACGATTACCTAACTCAGTGAGTTCGTCTGCTCTTGCTGCGGGACTGGAGAAAGGTAAGATAAGCGAGACTAGTAAAAGGAAGGTTCTGCGAATTAAGGTATTAGCAGCGATCATTGCAAGTATCTCCAAAGTTTATTGTTCGGCTCTTACCCGATGAACCTAGACTAGCAGAAATAGAATGCGGGTTTAAGGTCTCCGTTAATTTTCAGATTATTCACTCCTAAGGCAGTTGCCAAAAAAAATTACACTGTGCGTATTGCGTTGGCGGGCTCGATAATCGCAGCGCCTAGAGGTGGCTAATACTGATATTTGACCAATTAGAAGTAGAACCACCATTCCCAATGTGGCGCTTTACTGAGCCATTGTCGTCATGCTTAAGTTAGTGGCGAAAATAATACTAAAACGAATTATTAGCCCAGCCCTAACCATTACATCAAATCCAGTAGTAAAAATTCTCCATCATAAATTAGCCCATAATTACAGATTTGGCCACACTGAGCGGGCGTTCCATTACTATTTGCTTTAAGGTTCGGATACTTCGGAGAATAAAGCTAGCCGAGGATTAGACAAGAAACATAACTAATAAATCGAAAATTAGACCGATCAGATACTCGCTTTTAAAACGGCTCATGGTAATCTACTGAGATAAGAGAGCTTTACACAGTCTACACTTCCTGCCATGGTCACAAACTATGGGAAACGCAGCCATTGTCTGCACAGAAACTCATTCAGAGACTTAAATAAAAATTTGCCATAGAGTTCAAAATAAGAGTTCAATAAATAGTCTAATAGCAGCTGCTTTTACCTGCCCCTGAGGAAACAATAATGACAACTTTTGCCATCGTCAACTTAGTTTTATTTACGGCTCTTATTAGTTTGCTCTATCAGCTGGCAGGTAAAGAAATTGGACTATCAAAAAGAGTATTAATTGGCTTAGTGGCGGGTAGTCTTTTTGGTTTTTATTTGCAGGCAGTGTACGGCTTAGTATCTCCTATTACCGCGCAAACATTGGAATGGACTAATGTTATTGCTAATTCCTATGTGAACCTTTTGCGCATGTTAATCATGCCCTTAATTCTGGTAACTATGATTGCCGCTGTATTGCGCGTTGGAGAAATCAGGTCCCTTGGAAAAATTGGTGGATCGGTTATAGGCATACTAATTGCCACGACTATGATCGCCGCTCTAGTCGGTATTTTTATCGCGAGTATTTTTGGTTTGAATGCAGGGGATCTTGCCAGAGGTGCGGAAGAGCTGGCGAGAGCTGAAGTCCTTGAAGCTCGACAAAGTGGAGCGGCGAGTCAAAGTATTCCGCAATTGCTGCAAAGCTTTATTCCAAGAAACATTTTTGCTGATTTAACCGACGCCAGGGCCACTTCAATAATTGCTGTAGTCGTTTTTGGTTTATTGTTCGGCATTGCTTCCTTGCTCGTGAGTGAAGATGACTCAGCTCATAGTCAGAGAATTTCAGGCTTCATCGATACGGCTCAAGCAATCATCATGAAACTAGTGAAAATTGTTATGAACCTTACTCCATATGGAGTTTTGGCTCTGATGACCAGAGTGATTGCAACATCTGATGGAAGCGCCATCGTTACGTTAATTAGCTTTGTGATTGCCTCTTATATCGCAATAGCGATCATGTTCGCTGTCCATGCCTTGCTCATAGGTTTGCTCGGCGCAAACATCAAAACCTATTTCCAAAAGGTTTGGCCGGTACTGACTTTTGCCTTTGTGACCCGGAGTTCCGCAGCTACTATCCCGTTAACAATTCGAGCACAAATCGAGGAGCTAAATATCCCAGCTCCTATTGCAAACATTGCCGCTTCATTTGGAGCCACGATAGGGCAAAATGGCTGTGCCGGAATCTATCCCGCCATGCTTGCAGTTATGGTAGCGCCAACGATGGGCGTTGATATTGACCTGGGATTTATATTAAGCCTTGTCTTAATCATCGCGATTAGCTCATTTGGAATTGCTGGAGTAGGCGGCGGTGCCACTAATGCTGCACTTGCTGTACTGCCGGTAATGGGATTTCCAGTGACGGTGGCAGCGCTGTTGATTTCGATTGAGCCATTAATAGACATGGCGCGAACAGCTTTAAATGTTAATGGTGCTATCACCACCGGTATGATTACGACAAGATTTTTGGGTGATCAAGTTGAGCAGACTACTCCTGACTTGGTAAATCAGAATTTACAAGAAAATTAATTACAACAATAGTTATAGGAAAAAAGGATAGAGAATTATGAACAAGATTTCAAAGACAGCTGCTATTATAGGTTTATTGTCAGTCCTCGGTATTGCCGCATCTGTCAGTGCCGCAGAAATTGTTCGGACCGGCGAAGGACGCAATTTTTATAATAATATTTTTATTCCAGCAGGGTCGGAAACGCTCTATCTAAGTGGTTCGGGTGCCAGCCAACAGGCAGATGGCAGTTGGGGCGATATGGAGCAACAAACTATTAATACGTTCAGTAAGTTCCAAGAAACTTTGGAATCCCAAGGTTGGTCTTTAGAAGATATTGTACAAGTGAGAGCTTTTGCGGTTTCTGGACCAGACGGTGAGCTAGATTTCGCTGGATTTAATGCTGGTTACCAGCAGTTTTTCGGAACAGATGAGAACCCAATGAAACCAGTAAGATCATTTGTGCAAATTGCAGGTTTGGTTGTCGATGGCTGGTTGATCGAGATAGAAATTCGCGCTGCTCGTGTTCCAGACTAAATAATGGGTCGTAAAAAAAGATAGCAAAGAATAAATCAATTGTAGCTGCCCTGGAAAAGGTCGGAATCACGATAATTTAGTTAAATCGTGGCCGGCCTTTTTTGATATCTAATAAGAGTTTTCTAAGACAGAGGCGATCAGAAAATGTTTATACGAGAAGAAAATCTATTGTCTTATGAGCAGCAGGCTTTCATAGACAAGGTAATCGCTTTTGGAGATTTTTCTGGTGGTACTGTTACAGCAGTATGCCCTTTAAAAGCTATCAAAAAGAATTCCCAGATGAATATCGTTAAACACCATCTGCGAGATGAATTTTTTCGCATGAACAGGTCTGAGATTAACAATCATAGCCTGGTTGGCTCATTAGTACTGCTTGGCTTTTTCCAGGATGGCTCATGAGACTCTGGTGTCTGCAATTCATTTTTCTTCTACTGTTGTCTGTCACAGCGCAAGCGCAATCTACTCTCGAACTTCAGGAATTCAATGCTGCCTATTTACAGTACGGCAATAATTTGCATTCTAATCCTGGTTTGGCGAGAGAGTCAGCTAGAAGGGCTTTCGATCTAGGCAAAAAAATATTTGGCGATGAAAATGAACGCACTGCCATGCTAGCCATCAATTATGCCAATCTATTGCAGAACGAGGCTCAGTCACAGAATCTTTTTGACGAAGCAGTAACGATATATCAAGCAGTTTTTGGATTTGGAAGCGAAGCGATGATTAATCCGCTCATGCGCCTTGCTCGATCGCTATCAGATACGAACAAATATTCTTTGGCTAATGTCTACTATCGAAGGGCATTAGTCTTAAGTGAAGATCATTTTGGTGTAGATTCTAGTAAAAGTGGTGCCATAAAATTGGAACTTGGATCAATAGCATTAACTCAGAATAATATAGGAAATGCATTTCCATTGCTAAGCAGTGCTCTTGAAACTCTCAGCGAATATGATGATGCCGGCTCAGTATCTAACCTCGCGCGAACAGATCTCTTGCTTGGAGACTATTATCTCCGAACAGAAAACTATGAAGAAGCCTTGTCAACTTTATTGCGTGCTTTGGAAACTCTTTCTGCCTACCCTCATGCCGATGTCACTCTACGAAATAGAATTGCATTGATAGAAGTTTATGAAAAACTAGGCAGAAGCGAAGAGGCTACAGTTCATTGTTTGGCCATCGGTGCGATAAGAAGGGTTGGTAACGAAGGCAGCTTGCGACCTTTGTATTCTGTCATCCCAGACAGTGAGCAGGTAGTTGGTACTCCCGCCGAACAATATGGTGTGCGAGTTGGCTACACTATTGATTCGAATGGCTATGTGGTAAACCCAATATTAATGAGCACTATCGATAGTGATGTTCTTTCTCAAGTTTTCCTCTCAGCAATACAACAATTTCGCTTTGCGCCTAGATTTGAAAATGGAGAGCCTGTTGCTTCTCTCAATCAACAATATGTTTTTCGGTACTAAGTTTAACCAACACAGCACTTATCAAAACTACTTTCTCTGGCGACGATTGAGGAGCTAAATTATGAGAGCAATTTTTCTTACTTCATTTTTGCAATGTCTGATTATATTTTCTGGTCTTGTTTCAGCTCAGTCTTCATTCGAGGTAATGGAGGTTAGTATTTCAGAGTTGCAGGATGCTTTGTCAGAAGGAAGAGTCAGCTCAGTAGAGTTAGTGGATAGTTATCTCGAGCGAATAGCAGCCTACGATAAGCAAGGACCGGCATTGAATAGCATAATACGAATTAATCCAGAAGCGCGGGGTATTGCAGCACAACTTGATGCGGAACGAGAAATCTCTGAGATCAGAAGCCCTCTTCATGGTATCCCCATACTGGTAAAAGATAATTACAACACTACATCCATGCCTACCACCGGTGGTTCTGTTGCTTTGGCAGACTTTATTCCCAGTGAAAATTCTACTCAAATTAATAACTTGATCGAAGCCGGAGCCATCATTCTGGCGAAAACTAATTTACATGAATACGCCTATGGTATTACCAGTGTCGGTTCACTGGTTGGCCAAACGCGCAACCCCTACGATATAAGGAGAGTGCCAGGTGGCTCCAGTGGGGGAACGGGGGCTGCGGTTGCGGCTAGTTTTGGGGCGATCGGCTTGGGTTCAGACACTTGCGGTTCTATCCGTATCCCTTCGTCCTTTAACAACTTAGTTGGGCTGCGACCAAGCAAAGGTTTATCCAGTATTTATGGAGTTATGCCTCTGTCTCACACTCAGGATGTGGCCGGTCCATTGGCAAGAAACTCAAAAGACTTGGCGATCTTATTGGACGTCGTTGTGGGCTATGACGAGAAAGATGAGGCAACAGGTATTATGTTATATCAGGAATCACCGGAATTTGTCCGGAATTTGGATAGCGTTAATTTGGAAGGGCTGCGCATCGGCAAGTTGCAAAGTTATTTTGATCGAGCCGATGTAG
>CAWKZI010000092.1:0-7718 GCA_963854365.1 Gammaproteobacteria bacterium | reverse complement strand
TTGAGTGCCAGAATAAATTGCATCGATACCCCAAGCATCAACACACAACTCGATACCTCCCAGTGATGTCACAGCGTCAACAATTGATAAACAATCGTATTTTTGGGCTAAACCACACAGCGTTTCTGCATCACTCCGTGCCCCGGTCGAGGTTTCTGCATGAACAAATGCTAAGGCCTTAACGTCAATGTTCAAACTGAGAGCTTGTTCGACTTTATCTACGTCGACTGTACTACCCCAATCATCTTCAACCATTATCGCAGTCGCGCCACAACGCTCTGCGTTCTCTTTCATACGCCCACCAAACACTCCATTCTGACAAACAATTACCTTATCACCCGGCTCTAGTAAATTAGCAAAGATTGTTTCCATTCCGGCCGAACCCGGTGCGGATACTGGAAGAGTTAAGGCATTCTTGGTTTGAAAAGCAAATTGGAGAAGCTCTTTGAGCTCATCCATCATGCCAATAAAAACAGGGTCCAAGTGGCCGATAGTTGGTCGAGAGAGAGCTTCCAAGATACGCGGATTTACGTCTGATGGGCCCGGGCCCATTAGTGTTCGAATAGGTGGATGAAATGAACTTATCATAAATATATTCTCACAAATTAATACTCTAAGAAGGGGTTCGTAATATTACGAAGGCCAAAGTAATCATGATTTCAAAATAAAAAAGCCGAGTGGATAACTCGGCTTTTTTATTAACTTTCTGAATTAGTAAAGCTTATTCCTTTTCTGCTACCGCAGTTTCAACTTCTTCTTTTTGTTTTAGCGGACGATCTACTAATTCTACATAAGCCATGGTTGATTTGTCCCCTGCTCGTTCACCACACTTAAGAATACGGATATAGCCACCCGGGCGGTCGACATAGCGAGGCCCTAGTTCAGTGAATAGTTTTCCAACAGTGGATTTATTTCGTGTGCGGCTAAATGCCAAACGTCGATTTGCCACACTGTCTTTTTTTGCCAAAGTAATCAGTGGTTCTGCGACAGAGCGCAACTCTTTCGCCTTGATTAGTGTGGTCTTGATAATCTCATGTTCTACCAATGACGAAGTCATATTTCGAAACATGGCTTGCCGGTGCGAACTATTTCTATTCAGCTGGCGACCGCTATGACGATGACGCATTTTCTATACCCTTTTTTTAAACCTGTTCAGAGTTGTTGAAATAGACCCCGAATAGTAATTTATAACTGTTCTTGATTAAGCGCTTTAAGCAGCTCGATCATCAGATTTGAGACTAGTAGGTGGCCAGTTTTCCAAACGAAGACCCAGTGAAAGACCACGTGTAGCCAATACGTCTTTAATTTCTGTTAACGATTTCTTTCCCAAATTAGGAGTCTTTAACAATTCAACTTCAGTGCGTTGAATAAGATCACCTATATAGTAAATATCTTCTGCTTTCAAACAATTAGCTGATCGAACCGTTAGCTCTAAATCGTCTACAGGTCTAAGCAATATAGGATCTATCTCATCCTCATGCTCTTCAGGTTCGGCAACTATTTCACTTTGGAGGTCAACGAAAACACCTAACTGATGCTGTAGAATAGTAGCCGCACGGCGAATCGATTCCTCTGGATCGATTGTGCCATTAGTTTCGAGTTCGATAATTAATTTGTCCAAGTCTGTACGTTGCTCTACTCGAGCATTTTCTACTGAGTAAGAAACTCGAATCACTGGGCTATAGGAAGCATCCAGTAGAAGCTTACCTACTGATCTAGTTTCTTCATCTTCTGATGCTCGAGAATCAGCAGGTGAATAACCTCTGCCCTGACGCACAGTTAGACGCATGTTTAGGTTGCCATTAGTATTGAGGTGGGCAATAACATGATCGGGATTAATTACTTCAACATCGTGGTCGGTTTCGATATCACCAGCTGTTACATTTCCCGAACCTTTCTTTGATAGGTTCAGAACTACCTCTTCCTTGTTGTTCAAAACTATAGCGACGCCTTTCAAATTCAGAAGAATTTCAATTACGTCTTCGCGAACACCCTCGATAGTACTGTACTCGTGAACTACACCATCAATTTCTACTTCTTCAACCGCACTACCAGGCATCGATGAAAGGAGGATACGGCGCAGTGCATTTCCAAGTGTATGTCCAAAACCACGTTCCAGTGGCTCCAATACCACTTTCGAGTGACACTTATCGAGTTCATCAACCTGTATCACTTGTGGTGTTAAGAAGTCTGATAAAGAAATTTGCATGTAATCTACCCTTTGTGTATTTAAGTCACTACTTGGAATATAGCTCGACGATTAAGTTCTCATTGATCTCTTGCGCTATATCGCCACGATCTGGCATGCGCATAAACTGCCCTTCTAGTTTGCCTGAATCGACAGACACCCATTCAATAGGGTTGCGCTGAGAAGCTAATTCCAATGCAGATTTAATTCGTAGTTGTTCCTTTGCCTTCTGTCTAATTGCAACTACATCCCCTTCTCTAATCTGATAAGAAGCGATATTTACAACATCACCATTAACAGTGATTGATTTGTGAGCCACTAATTGACGAGATTCAGCTCTAGTTGAACCAAACCCCATTCTATAAACTACATTGTCTAAGCGACATTCAAGTAGTTGCAGTAGGTTCTCACCTGTAGCGCCTTTCAACCGAGCTGCTTCTTTATAGTAGCCACGGAATTGCTTTTCCAACACACCATAGGTTCGACGAACTTTCTGTTTTTCTCGAAGCTGAACGCCATAATCTGACAGACGTCCACGACGCTGACCGTGCTGGCCTGGGATAGTGTCCGTTTTACACTTGCTGTCAATTGGGCGAACACCACTCTTAAGGAACAAATCAGTTCCTTCGCGGCGGGCTAACTTACACTTTGGGCCTAAATAGCGGGCCATAATTGGTCTCCTAATCTAAAATATGGACTTGAACAATAAGGGTCCGAACCCAATTTTAATTTTACACTCGCCGTTTCTTCGGCGGTCTACAACCATTGTGGGGGATTGGAGTGACATCAGTGATGTTTCCCACTCTTAACCCACAAGTATTTAACGCTCTTACTGCAGACTCACGGCCAGGCCCTGGTCCATTTACTCTTACGTCCAGATTCTTCAATCCATAAAGATCAATTGCAGCCTTACCAGCTTTTTCAGCTGCAACCTGGGCCGCGAAAGGTGTGCTTTTCCGCGAGCCTCTAAATCCTGATCCACCTGCAGTAGCCCAACTTAAAGCATTACCTTGGCGATCAGTAATAGTAATAATGGTGTTATTGAATGACGCATGAATGAACGCAATGCCATCAATGACGGCTGTACGTGCTTTCTTTTTTGTCGTTTTAGTATCTGGCTTAGCCATAATTTTTCCGTCTATCTCTAAAGTCTCAATCTACTTACGTATAGGTTTACGAGGCCCTTTTCTGGTCCGAGCATTAGTTTTTGTGCGTTGCCCTCTAACTGGCAGAGAGCGGCGATGGCGAATGCCTCGATTACAACCGAGATCCATCAGCCGTTTAATATTCATGGAGATTTCTCGCCGTAAATCGCCCTCTGTCGGAACTTTAGTCACTTCTGCTCGAACTTCGTCTAATTGTTCAGGACTTAGGTCGATTGTCTTGGTTGATGGTTCTATACCAGCACTCTTACAGATAGCACTCGCGGTCGTTGGACCAATGCCATAGACATAACGTAAAGAAACTACGATATGCTTGTTGTCTGGTATGTTAACCCCGGCAATACGTGCCATAGAATTACTCCAATTTACTTTCTAATTAACTATTAGCTACTTTTAAGATTAACCTTGTCTCTGTTTGTGACGAGGTTCAGCTTTACAAATTACTCGCACCGAACCATTGCGTTTGATTACTTTGCAATTCCGGCAGATCTTTTTTACTGATGCTCTAACTTTCATATTTTTTCTCCATTAGTCCTTAGTTATAAAGGAATATCTTTCAGACTAATATCCGCTCCGACTTCTATATGCCGCTGCGGCCATAGTTGCCTAGTTTCGATTTTTTCATTAGGCCATCATACTGATGCGACATCAGGTGAGATTGAACCTGTGACCAAAAGTCCATAGTTACAACTACAGAAATAAGCAATGCTGTTCCGCCTAAATTAAACGGGACGTTAGCGAGCATCTGCATGAAATTTGGCAGAAGGCACACCAGTGTTATATAAACGGCCCCAAACATTGTAAGGCGAGTAATAACTCCGTCAATGTATTTTGCAGTGTGTTCACCTGGTCTAATTCCAGGAATAAAAGCTCCAGATCGCTTCAAATTCTCTGCAACATCTCTGGGGTTAAACACCAATGCTGTGTAGAAGAAGCAAAAGAAGATGATCATGGCACTAAAAATAATTATGTATAGCGGCTGCCCAGGGCCGATTAAAAAAGCGATTTCCTGCAGCCATTCCGATCCTTCAGATTGACCAAACCACTGACCGAGAGATGCTGGAAACAAAAGAATACTACTGGCAAAAATAGCAGGAATTACACCAGCCATATTAATCTTCAAGGGTAGGTGGCTAGCTTGCGCCTGATACATCTTTCGCCCTTGCTGGCGCTTCGCATAGTTAACTGTAATTCGTCGTTGCGCACGCTCAACGTAAACAATAGCTGCAATAACACCGATGGCGATTAAACCAACAACAAGTAATAGAACGCCATTTATCTGACCTTCATAGGCCTGAGTTAATGAAGTACCAATAGCAGCTGGAAAGCCCGCAACAATGCCGGCAAAAATCAACATAGAGATGCCGTTACCAATTCCTTTTTCAGTAATCTGCTCACCTAACCACATGAGGAACATGGCCCCGGTTACTAGGGAAATAATTGCTGTTAGATTGAATGCAATACCAGGTGCGTAGGCCATTGGCGACAAGATTCCCACTGTCATTCCCGTGCCCTGAACCGTCGCTAACACCAATGCACCGTATCTCGTATATTGGGAAATCTTACGACGACCAGATTCGCCTTCCTTCTTTAATTGATCGAGCTGCGGGCTTACAGCTGTGAGAAGCTGCATAATAATTGACGCCGATATATAAGGCATTATGCCCAACGCCAAAATACTCATTCTCTCTAGAGCACCACCACCGAACATATTAACCATGTCTGATAGCGTGCCTTCTTGACTAGTAAAAAATTGTGATAACTGGATAGGATCTATTCCTGGCACAGGAATATGAGTACCTATTCGATAGACCAAAAGAGCAAACAGCAAAAACAATAGACGAGCTTTAAGCTCACCAAGGCCGGCGCCAATGTTTTCTGGATTGATGTTTGGTTTATTAGCCATTTCTTTACTAGCGCGTCTCAATATCTATTAAGAAAAAGTGTTTCCTATTCTGCTGTGGCTTCATCAGAATCATTTGAAGATTCTTCAGCTGACTTTTCTTCAGCCTCAGCCTTTGCTTCTTTCCTGGCTGCTTTCTTAGTTTCTATTTCTGTGTCAGCTTTAGCTAATTTCTTCACTAACTTGCCTGATTTTTTTTCCACTGGAGCAGCTTCAATAACTTTGCCACCCGCTGCTTCAATCGCTGCTCGAGCACCTTTAGTAACTCCTAGACCTTCAACGGTAACTGCTTTAGTTACATCTCCAGAAAGCATTACTTTTACTCGAGTGATATTTGCTGTAATCAAATTCGCTTTCCGCAAGGCTTCTACTGTAATCAAGTCAGCTTTTACTAGGTTCAATTCCGAAGTGCGAACTTCCGCAGTTTTTCGGCCGATGCGCGAACTAAAACCATATTTTGGCAAACGCATCTGCAAGGGCATTTGGCCACCCTCGAACCCAGGTCTGACAGTTCCGCCAGTTCGCGACTTCTGCCCCTTATGACCAGTACCACAGGTTTTACCCCATCCACTGCCTATACCACGCCCAACTCGTTTTCTTACTTTAGTGCTACCAGGAGCCGGGCTCAATGTATTTAATTGCATTTCGATTCCCTCAGTCTACTGTTAGCATGTAACTGATTTTATTAATCATTCCACGCACGGCTGGCGTATCTTCCAACTCAACAGTTTGATGCATACGCTTCAGTCCGAGGCCTCTGAGTGACAAGCGATGCTTGCCTATAGTGCCTATTGGGCTACGTACTAGTGTTATTTTGACTGTTTTCTTAGCCATTTCTCTAACCTACGATTTCTTCGACTGTCTTGCCACGCTTGGCAGCAACGTCTTCAGGCGAACTCATATCTCGCAATCCTTTAAAAGTAGCGTTGACTACATTAACCGGATTGGTTGACCCATAACATTTTGCTAACACATTCTGCACACCAGCCAGTTCGAGAATGGACCGCATCGCGCCACCGGCGATAACACCAGTACCTTCTGATGCTGGTTGCATATAAACTTTTGAAGCTCCGTGCCGAGCTTTAATTGGATATTGCAGTGTATGACCATCTAGATTTACAGAAATCATGTTGCGCCGTGCCGACTCCATCGCCTTCTGAATTGCTAAAGGAACTTCACGAGCCTTGCCTCGGCCAAAACCAACTCGACCATTGCCATCGCCTACAGCAGTTAACGCAGTGAATCCGAAAATTCGCCCACCTTTAACCACTTTAGCTACCCTGTTAACCTGGATCAGCTTTTCCTGCAGTCCTTCTTCGTTCTTACCTGGATCGTCTTTAAATGCCATATCTATAAACCCGTTAAAATTCCAATCCGCCTTCACGTGCAGCTTCAGCCAGAGCTTTCACTCGACCATGATACGCATAACCAGAGCGGTCAAAAGCGACCTTCTCTACACCTGCAGCCTTAGCACGCTCAGCAATAAGTTTTCCAACTCTACCCGCAGCGTCGATGTTACCAGTAGCTCCTCCTTTGCCCGCTTTCTCAACGGTTGAAGCACTCGCCAAAACTTGGTCCCCCGTGGGAGAAATAACCTGCGCATATATGTGCCGCGGTGAGCGATACACACATAACCGATTTACCCGAAGTTCACTTATTTTTGCTCTGGCTCGTCTCGCTCTACGCAAGCGAGCTAATCTCTTAACGCTCATAACTTAAATCCTATTTCTTCTTCGCTTCTTTTCTGTACACACGCTCATCAGCATAGCGAATTCCTTTGCCCTTGTAGGGCTCAGGCGGTCGAAAATCTCTAATTTCTGCTGCTACCTGACCAACTAATTGCTTGTCGGCACCTGTTATAACAATCTCTGTCTGGCTTGGAGTATCAACTGTAACTCCAGAGGGAAGTTTGTAGTCAATTGGGTGTGAATATCCCACTGTCAAATTTACTGAAGCCCCCTGGGCTTTAGCCCTATAACCTACACCTTGAAGTTCAAGCTTCTTCTCAAACCCCTGACTAACCCCAACAACCATATTATTAATTAATGAACGAAAAGTGCCCGCCATCGCGCTGGCTGACCTTGATGCATCTTTTGCAGAAACTTTTAGCTCTTCACCTTCTTGAGCCACAACTACAAGGCGATGCAATTCGAGATTTAAGTTACCTTTGCTTCCTTTAATGGAAACTTCAGTATCAGAAATCTTAGTTTCTACACCCTTTGGTATTGCTACTGGGTTTTTTGCTACTCTGGACATATCTTCGTTGCTCTTTAACTAACTTCGTATTTAAAAATACGATTAGAAAACTGTACACAACACTTCGCCACCAATTCCTGAGGCTTGTGCTTGCTTATCAGTCATCAACCCACGATTGGTTGACAATATTGCTACTCCTAAGCCGGCTCTATTTTTGGGCAAATCTTCTTTACCTTTGTAAGAACGCAAACCAGGTCGACTGACTCTC
>CAWKZI010000091.1:0-7789 GCA_963854365.1 Gammaproteobacteria bacterium | reverse complement strand
AATCGCTCGTCCTATTCTTCGAAAGTTCTGAATACTTCACTGAAGCAATACCGATTTGATCAGCTATTAGCTTTCTTTTAGCTTCTTCTAAAGAAGGGTTCTTTTCGGTTACGAGTTCAAAAGCTCGTTTTACTGACTCGTCTAAAAGGTCAATAAGTTTGATCGTGCCACCAGCACGAGTTCTGAAAGGTTTTCCATCATTCCCCATCATTGTGCCGTATGCAATATGCTCCAGAGAAATGTTCTCGTCAGCTATTGAAGCTTCTTTGGCTACTGCGAATACTTGTTGGAAATGAAGCGACTGTCGGGCGTCTACAACATAAAGAGAGCGTGCGACATCTAACTCAAACGACCGATATTTAATTGCTGCAAGGTCTGTTGTCGCATAAAGGAAACCGCCGTCTGATTTTTGAATAATTACCGGCAGGGGTTCACCATTTTTCCCATTAAACTGAGGTAGGAAAACACATTTCGCGCCATCAGAAAAAGAGAGTAAAGACTTCTCTTCTAATATCTTCACTATGTTTTCCAGTTCGTTATTATAGAAACTTTCCGCTTTTAGGTCCTCTCTGGAAAGGCTTACACCAAGCTTTTCATATACTGTATGGCAGTGCTGTAATGACTCTTCAATAAAGGTTTTCCAAATTTCCAGATATTCGGGATCTCCACTTTGCAATTTGACTACACTAGCGCGTGAAGTTTCAGCAAACGCTAGATCAGAATCAAAGCGTTCTTTTGCTGCTCGATAAAAGGTTTCTAAATCGGATAGTTGAGTCGGTAAGTCGCCTTGTTCAGAGCCGACTTCCTTTATATAAGCGATCAGCATACCGAATTGTGTTCCCCAATCCCCAACATGGTTTTGGCGAATAATTTCATGCCCTTGTCGCTCTAATATTCGAACTAGACAGTCACCAATTATGGTTCCTCGCAAATGTCCGACATGCATTTCTTTCGCTAAGTTTGGTGAAGAATAGTCAACCACGACTCGCTGCGGGTTTAAAGTGGTAGGTATTAGATCCCTAGGGTTGGATATGACTGCATTTGCGCGATCATGCAGGGCGGTCGACGCCAATTGAATATTGATAAATCCGGGCCCAGCAACTTCCACCTTATCGATCATTGGGTCGCCCCTACGCGAAAGGTCTTCAACAACTAGTTGAGCAAATTCTCGCGGGTTACAGCCTAACTTCTTTGCTATAGCCATACCGCCATTGGCTTGATAATCACCAAATTCAGGCTTAGATGCTTTAACTACATTAGCATTGCATTGAGACTCTCCTGATGCCGTGGACAAGCTAGTACTAACGAGGTTGCTAAGATGCTGCTTTAGTGTGTTCATAGAGTTTGGTTAGTATGCTTTACTGTTTAAAAAAAGAGTGGATTGTACACCATTCAACAAGCTCAGATTGGTGTAAAATTGGGGATTATTTATCTAGCTGCGTGCTATTTAGTCACTTGATAGCACGCGGTTGATCGATTAACACTCCTTTAAATAAGATTCATTACCACTAGGAAAGGTAATAGGCATTTCCCACAAACTCTGATATGGAAAACAATAAACTAACAAAGGTTCAGGGATCTAAAGTTCAACGGGTTAGAGTCTTGGCTGCTCATGACGGGCAGCGTATAGATAACTATCTAATACGGCATCTAAAAGGTGTGCCTCGATCACGTATCTATCGAATTATCCGTCGTGGTGAGGTACGCATAAATAAGAAGAGATGCAAACCTGAGAGCAAGCTACAACTAGGGGATGAGATTAGGATTCCACCTATTGATGTTTCTAGCGGGCCGGCCATAGCGAACCCAAGCCCCGGTCTTGCCAATTTGCTATTAGAAAGCATTCTTTTCGAAAACGATGATCTGTTAATCCTTAATAAACCAGCTGGCCTCGCGGTACATGGCGGCACGGGAATTCGTCTCGGTTTGATCGAAGCACTACGCCAATTGAAGCCTGAATGGTCAGGGTTAGAGCTTGCGCACCGGCTAGATCGGGATACTTCAGGCTGTATATTAGTTTCCAAAAATTCTATATTTTTGAAAGAGATACAAGCTAAATTTAAAAAACAAAAGATACAGAAAAGCTACCTAGCATTGGTGGTTGGGAATTGGCCTACTTCCTTGCAAGAGGTGGACGTGCCGCTACAAAAGAATGAGCTGAGCTCGGGAGAGCGCATTGTAAGGGTGACTGCAGGTGGAAAGGCATCGCTTACCTATTTCAAAGTTATCACTAAATTTCCACAATCTACCCTCGTTGAGGCTAGGCCATTGACGGGGCGGACCCACCAAATTCGAGTTCATTGCCAATATGCTGGATTTCCTATTTTAGGTGACGATAAATACGGAGTCAAAACTTCCAATGTGGTGTTAAAAGCAACCAAAAACCTCTGTCTCCACGCTAGTTCAATACAATTTGAATATGGGCCTACTAAACAAAGAATAACAGTTGCAGCTGAGTTAAATTTGCAGATGTTAGGGATATTGGAAAAGTTAAAGAATAGTTAATAAATACATATGCTTATAAATTAATTCAAAGCTCAGCCTACTGGCAAATTTTTTTGACAGTTGACCTCCAGACGCCTATTATTGCGCGCCTATGTCAGAGAGCCAGATTCCAGTCTACGTTGATACACGAAGAGTCTTTCATCAGGGGCTAGATGTTAGAGGTAACTTAAGCCTGGAAAAGCTGGAGCGGTTCCAAGAATATCTCTCAGTTCCAACAGGCTCAGTGAAGGTAGAGTTGTTTTTTAGAATCACGGAGTCTGGCCACCGACAAATAACCGGGAACCTTGCCGCTTCGGTGCAGGTTAACTGCCAAAGGTGCCTGGGCTCTCTAGGGATTGAGATAGCTGACGATATAAGGCTCGTCTTGCTCAAGGATGAGGCCAAAGCAACAGATTTAGAACCCAGTTTTGACCCATGGATATGTGAGGACTTCAAGCTCGAATTGGCAGCAGTGATAGAGGAGCAATTAATACTCAGCCTCCCCATTGTGAGCTATCACCCAAAAGGTGAATGTGTGAGTGAATTGAGCTATCAGATAGGACCCTCGACAATAACTGTTGAGGATGATGAGATACAAATAGGAAGTCCGTTTGCTATTCTTAAAAAGCTTAAGAAAATGACTTAACTAATTGATAATAATATATAAATTTATTTAGGAGATACGAAATGGCTGTTCAAAAAAGTAAAGTGACGCGCTCTAGGCGAGGCCAGAGACGCTCCCATGACTCCCTCCCAGGGCCGACTTTATCTACAGATAAAACGACTGGGGAAGTCCACAGACGGCATCATTTAACTGCTGACGGCTTTTATAAAGGTAAGAAAGTACTGGATCTAGGCGAAGAGTAGCCTTGGCCAGAAAAAAACGCATAGCAATAGATGCTATGGGTGAAGATAGCGGGATTGATCTAACTATCCCCGCTGATCTGCACGCCTTAGAAAGAACCCGCGAATTATCTCTTCACCTGGTCGGTAATTCTGTCCAGATTGAACCTCTTTTGTTCAAAATACCGGATTCACTAGCTGCGCATATAGTTATCACGCATGCGGAGCGAGGCATAGCTAACTAAATATTGAGAGATAGAGACTAGATATGAAAAATTTCGGGTTCGTTTTTCCAGGACAGGGATCTCAAAAATTAGGTATGTTGAGTGATCTTGCCGCATCCTACTCAATTATCGAGCAGACGTTTGCCGAAGCTTCTGAAGTTCTAAATCTCAACCTTTGGGAGGTTTGCCAACGTGACGGCAGCAACAGTTTAGGTCAGACTCATATCACGCAGCCTGCATTACTTGCCGCATCTGTCGCCATTTGGAGACTTTGGGAGCTATTAGAGGCGCCGCGTCCCAATATTCTGGCTGGCCACAGCTTAGGCGAATATTCGGCATTGGTCTGTGCTGACGTTTTGAGTTTCGCTGATGCTATAAGAATTGTTCACCACCGAGGTCAATACATGCAGTCTGCCGTACCTGCTGGTACAGGAAAAATGGCTGCTATTGTTGGGTTGGAAAAGCATCAAATCCATGAAATTTGTAATGAGGCAGGTCAAAAACAAGTTGTCTCATCAGCTAACTTTAATTCACTTAGTCAGACAGTTATTGCAGGGAATGCTGAAGCAGTAGAAAGGGCGATGGTGCTCTGCAAAGAAGCGGGCGCAAAAAGAGTCCTACCGCTAAATGTAAGCGTTCCCTCCCATTGCGCGCTGATGAGACCAGCAGGAGAGCAATTAGCAAAGGAGTTAGATTCAGTAGAATTTGCATCAGCTAAGATACCTATTGTTCATAACTATAGCGCCAAGATTTGCGATCATGCCGAAACAATAAAAGTGAATCTTGTTCGGCAACTCTATTCGCCTGTTCTTTGGGTGGATTCAGTCCAGTTAATTTATAATACTGGCGTTTCAAAACTGGTAGAAATAGGTCCAGGCAAGGTATTGAGTGGGTTGATAAAACGTATTGAGCCGGACATTGCCTGCTTTGGTAGCGATGAACCTAGCTCTCTAGAGAGTGCTATCGCTGAAATGTCTGCTTAGCGAACGTTTTGGATTGGTACTATAAAATAAGGAGTAGTAGATGAATAATTCTGAGATTGTTGCTCTCGTAACTGGTGCGAGTCGCGGCATAGGACGAGCAATAGCCTTAGAGTTAGGTGGGCGCGGTTTTACCGTAATTGGTACTGCAACTAGTCAGACCGGGGCAGATAGCATTTCCGCATACCTAGATGAAGGTAAAAGCTTAGGCAAAGGCTATTGTGCAGATGTTTCATCAAACGAATCAGTCTCTGGATTACTGGCTCAGATCGAAGAAGATTTTACAACGCCAACAGTTCTTGTAAATAATGCTGGCATTACCCGCGATAATTTACTCATGCGAATGAAGGAAGAAGAGTGGGATGAGGTAATACAAACCAACTTGAATTCAATGTACCGTGTCTGCAAAGCCTGTGTAAAAGGTATGACAAAACATAGGTGGGGCAGAATCGTAAATGTGAGCTCTGTAGTGGGTTCTAGTGGCAATGCAGGGCAAACGAATTATGCTGCTTCGAAAGCAGGAATAGAGGGTTTTTCGAGAGCTTTAGCAAAGGAAATGGGTTCCCGAGGCATTACAGTCAATTCAGTTGCTCCTGGTTTTATCGATACCGATATGACACGTAATTTGTCGGAGAAACAGACTGAAATTTTATTATCCCAAATCCCACTAGCGCGCCTCGGCAGACCAGAGGAAATAGCGTCATTGGTCGGTTTTTTAGTGTCTGATGGTGGCGCATACATTACTGGCGAGACCCTCCATGTGAATGGGGGTATGTATATGGCTTAACGCCATTGATATTTATTAATTTAGGGGTTAAGTCAATACTTATTTTTTTAATTTAAACATTACAACGCTAGAAAATAGAGGTAAACTTGCGTCTCTAAATTACAGGGCGGTCAACTTAAGGGCACTTGTAATAAAAAGACGAGTAGAAACGTCTTAAGAAACAAAGAATTAGGAGCTAATAAAAATATGAGTAGCATTGAAGAGCGCGTTAAAAAAATTGTCTGCGAGCAGCTAGGCGTAAAAGAAGACGAAGTGAAACCTTCTGCTTCATTTGTAGAAGATTTGGGCGCTGATTCCTTGGATACCGTTGAATTGGTTATGGCTTTGGAAGAAGAATTTGAAACTGAAATTCCTGACGAAGAAGCTGAAAAAATCACCACTGTCCAGCTTGCCTGTGACTACATCAACGAACACCTGTAAGATTTAATTGTGCTATAAAATAAAAGCTACTCTGGGTCTATCTAGAGTGGCTTTTGTATATGTGGCTGAAAGCAATTAAAACCTGGAGAGTGGGGCATTGAACAGCAGAAGAGTAGTCATTACAGGGCTAGGACTAATCACCCCGGTTGGTAATAACGTCAAGACAGCCTGGGACGCTCTTAAAGATGGTCGTAGCGGTATTAATTCGCTCGAACATATAGACGCCAGCGGGTTTACCACGCAGTTTGGGGGCTCTATTAAAGACTTCCAAAGTGATTTGTATATGGAGCCTAAAGAAGCTCGCCGTCTCGATGTATTTATGCAATACGGAATCGCCGCTGGAGTTCAGGCTTTTGCAGATTCAGGCCTTGTCGATTCAAGTTGGGATGCAGACCGCTCAGGCGTCGCCATTGGCTCTGGCATCGGTGGTATTACCAGCATTGAAGATACCGCGTTACTGATTCGAAATACCGGTGCTCGAAAAGTATCCCCATTTTTCGTTCCCGGCTCTATTATCAATATGATTGCGGGAAACCTGTCGATTCGCTTTGGGCTAAAAGGGCCTAATATTGCAGTAACGACTGCCTGTACTACGGGTACTCATAACATTGGGCTTGCGGCTAATATGATTGGTAACAATCAAGCTGATGTTATGTTGGCGGGGGGGGCGGAAATGGCTACTTCGGCTGTTGGTCTCGGTGGTTTTTGCGCAGCTAGAGCTCTTTCTACCCGAAATGAAGACCCGCAAAGCGCCAGTAGGCCATGGGATAGGGATAGAGATGGCTTTGTCCTTAGTGATGGTGCTGGCATTATGGTGCTAGAAGAGCTTGAGCATGCTAAGCAACGCGGCGCCAGAATTTATGCTGAGCTCGCAGGGTTCGGGATGAGTGGCGATGCTTATCATGTGACGTCACCTTCACCGGGAGGAGAGGGTGCGGCTAGGTGCATGCAAAATGCATTACTGAGTGCAGGAATGAACGCTACTGATGTGGATTATATCAATGCCCATGGAACATCTACGCTTGCTGGCGATATCGCTGAAACTCACGCGATTAAATCGGTCTTTGGTGACCATGCCAAAGAATTATGTGTGAGTTCAAGTAAATCGATGATAGGTCATTTACTGGGCGCTTCGGGAGCTGCAGAGGCAATCATATCCGTACTGTCATTAAAAGATCAGTTGATTACACCAACCATTAATCTTGATGAACCAGATCAAGAATGTGATCTTGACTATGTGCCGGAAACAAGCAGAGATCTTGATTTTAAAGTAGCACTGAGTAATTCATTTGGGTTCGGTGGAACCAACGGTAGCCTTATATTTTCACGTTTCGACTAAATTATCGTGATTTCTATCCTGCAGTGGTCTCACTGGCTAAAAATGCACTGTGAATATTTAAATCTTCGGAGCGCTCGCTCCATCTTAGTTCGAATATGATAATGATGCCATTTACCGCTTTGAGAAGATCTATCATACGAAATACTTTGCTTGTTTTTTTGCTTCTAATTTTCTTTCTTGCTCTGTACCTGTTCCTCAATCTACGAAACTTATATTCCCCTGTTGGAGCGTCAAATTCAGAAAATATGTTTGAAATTAATACCGGTAGTTCATTAACGAAAGTTAGCAACGATTTGGCTAATGTAGGTCTAGTAAAAGACGCAGTATTTTTTAGACTACTAGCGAAATGGAGAAATGTGGAAAATTCCATTATGGCAGGAGAATACTCCTTAGATGAAAATATAACTCCAGCCGAATTACTAAGAAAATTCTCCACTGGAGAAACGTTACAGTATCGCGTGACCTTAGTAGAGGGTTGGACTTTTGATGAAGCTATCAGGGAAATCTGGCGAAGTGAAAAAGTAGATATTGAATTAGTTAATTTATCCAAACAAGAAATATCAGAAATCCTTGATCTCGAAATAGAAAACCCAGAAGGGATGCTTTTCCCAGACACTTATTTTTATACAAAAGGAACTAGTGATAGAGAAATACTGCTCATGGCAAAAGAGAATCTAGACAATATTCTCGCTGATGCTTGGGCAAATCGTCT
>CAWKZI010000090.1:0-7924 GCA_963854365.1 Gammaproteobacteria bacterium | reverse complement strand
TCATTGGTGTCTCAACTTCCATAAAACCATGATCTTCAAAATAGCGACGAATAATCCGGATTATTTGCGAACGCTTTTTAAATACTTCTCTTGAAGATTCATTGACAATTAGATCCACATATCGTTTTCGATATCGCATTTCAGTATCTGATAAACCACGATACTTATCCGGCAATGGCCTCAGAGATTTAGTTAATAAACGAAAGTCGCTCACCCTCACAGAAAGCTCCCCTTTGCCAGTTCTGAAAACCTCGCCCTTAATACCAATAATGTCACCCAAATCGAGACTTTTTAAGGATTCCGCCTTGTCTTCACTGAAGGATTTATTATTCATGTAAAGTTGAACTTGGCCAGTTCCGTCCTGAAGCACAGCAAAAGGCCCCCGCATACGAACTATTCGACCAGCTAGAGAAGTACGAAAAGCTATTCCCTCTAAGTCTTCTTTCGATTCTCCTGAAAAACGGTCCATCAACTCAACGGCCGTATTTTGCCTTTGAAAGTCATTCGGAAAGGCCTGTCCGCGCTGCCGAATTTCTGAAAGTTTTTCTCTGCGCTGAGCAATGAGCTTATTTTCGTCACTGTGACTTTGAGTATCGTTATCAGACATGATTCTTTCTTACAGCCCCATTTTTAAACTAGCTTCGATGAATTTATCCAGATCGCCATCGAGGACAGCCCCTGTATTAGTTACTTCGATATTGGTTCTTAAGTCCTTAATCCGGGATGCATCCAATACATAGGAACGAATCTGACTTCCCCAGCCGATATCTGCTTTAGATTCTTCGATACTTTGCATCTCTTCTCTGCGTTTTAATTCTTCCAATTCATACAACTTCGCTTTAAGTTGCTTGATCGCCATATCTTTATTTTTGTGCTGCGAGCGCTGATTCTGGCACTGGACCACAATACCGCTAGGTTTATGAGTTAATCTTACTGCTGAATCAGTTTTATTAACATGCTGACCCCCTGCCCCGCTTGAGCGATAAGTGTCAATACGCACAGCCGACATGTCTAAATCGACCTCAATGTCGTCGTTAATTTCCGGCGCAACAAATACTGAAGCAAATGAAGTGTGGCGGCGGCTTCCAGAATCGAAAGGAGATTTCCGAACCAATCGATGGACCCCTATTTCAGTTCTTAGCCAACCAAAAGCAAAATCGCCTTTGATATGCAGAGTGGCACTTTTAATCCCAGCGACATCCCCACCGGACACTTCAGCTAATTCAGCAGTAAAGCCTTTTTTTTCTGACCAGCGCAAATACATACGCAATAGCATCTCAGCCCAATCCTGAGCCTCTGTGCCGCCAGAGCCTGCTTGAATATCCAAATAAGCGGCCGAGGAATCCATTGGCCCTGAAAACATACGCCTAAACTCTAGTTTAGTGAGCTGAGATTCGAGAGAGTTTAGATCAGTACTCGCCACATCGTATAACTCTTGATCAGACTCTTCCTGAGCGAGAGAAAAAAGCTCTTCTAGCTCACTTATTCCTAAGTAAACCTTGTCGATCACGAGTACTACATTTTCAAGCTCTGCTTTTTCTTTGCCTAGAGATTGGGCGTAATCAGGGCGATCCCAGACTGATGACTCTCCGAGCTCTAGAGCAACTTCGCTAAGACGATCTTGTTTTGTTTCGTAGTCAAAGATACCCCCGTAGACTATCGGACCTAGCCTTTAACTCTTTTAACAAAGTAAGCTGACCATTAATTTCCAGCATCTAATAGATTCTCTTTAGTAAACGGCGGCACTACTCGTCGTGGGCACGCGGCAAAAGCCAGAATAAATTACAGAGAACTCAATTACAAAAAACTCTGTGACCATACAACTTGCTGCTAATTACTTTCGAATTTTTCGAGTATTTAGAGCCCAACAGAAACAATCGAGCGACCTATAACAACACTCCTGCATTTTACCCTATCTGCTCTTCATCGGCGACTGCTGCCCCAGCGATAAGTATTGAACGTGATCTGTTACATAATATTTGAAACCTTTTATCAGACTAAACTCTGCGAACTAATACTTAGTTACCTTAAGTAAGGCAATGACCTCATGATTGGATAACTTTGAGGCCCCTCGACAAGTGAAGAAATTCATAGAAATACCATTTATACTAATAAGCTTTAAGGGCTGAAGAAGAGCCTTAAGGATACTATACAAGCTGGAGTAAAAGACTAAACTGCGATGCTATAGGCTAAGGGCGATCTGCTAGCAAAAGTTATAAGACACTAAATAGCCTCAACCCTTTCCTGGCTCTTAATCTCACGCTATTTATTTGTTTCATCCAATTTTTGACAATTAAGCTACATTTATCACAGCACTACAGCCATGATACGCCGCAGTGAAGCTTATCGAAATTTATAAGAATCAATGAAAATCAAACTAAATTTATGAAAATTAGTCGAGCTAATATTCGTTGGCTAGATACTGGCTTACCCTATTCAAAAAACTTCGATGACATCTATCATTCAGAGGATGACGCCTTCGGAGAGAGCCAGCATGTTTTCATCAAGGGTAATAACCTAGTCAATCGTTGGCTGAAACGCGGAAGTGAATGCTCGATATTCACAATTGCTGAACTTGGTTTTGGAACTGGGCTAAATTTTCTCCAAACCTGCTATGCATGGCAGCACAGCTCGCAACGTCCACGTTCTCTGCATTATTTGGCCTTCGAGAAATACCCTATCTCAAAACCAGAACTGCAAAAAGTATTGATATTATGGCCGCAATTTCAAACCCTTAGCAAAGAACTTTTGGCCTCGTATGATGATCATAGTAGTGGGTGTCATCGCATCATCCTAGCTGAGAATATAATCTTAGATCTGTATTTTGGAGATGCACAAGAACAATTAGGCAAGCTTAATAATCGTCATCGCCCTATGATCGATTGTTGGTACCTTGATGGTTTTAGCCCTCAATTAAACGAGAGCTTATGGTCAGATTCCATTTTCCAACTAATTGCAAAAAACAGTACCCATGGTGCCAGCCTAAGCACTTATAGTGTTGCTGCCAAAGTAAAAAATGGGCTAAAGAAATTTGGTTTTTTACTGGAAAAAAAGGACGGATTTGGCAGGAAACGCCATATGCTCTCTGCATCTTATCTCCCTGAACCCATAAGCCATCAAAATCATGAGCAACCCTTTGATAAGGAATCAACCGTCTCACAATGGCATGATTACCCTTTACTCAAAACCAAAACTCGAACTGCACTGGTTATAGGTGCGGGTCTTGCTGGCTGCTGCACCGCTTATTCCTTAGCGCTGCGAGGATGGGAAGTCATTATCGTTGAAAAAGGCTCAAGGCCAGCTTTCGAGGCATCCGGTATAACTCAATTATCATTGCGTTGTCGTTTATTCAAGACACAATCTGCAATCAGCGAGTTTTATTTGCAGTCCTTTATATATGCCCGACGACAATTTAATTATCTTTCACGAAGGAGCAAATTCGCTTGGGAAGAATGCGGTGTAATCCAACTGAGCGGCGCTATGAACAAGAGTTATTCTGTTAGCCCCGAAAGTCTGTGTTCGCTCTACGAAGAGGCAGTAGTTGAACCCATGGACTCTGATTCACTTGGAGTCATTGCGAACGCAGCTCTGCAAGACGATGGTTTATACTTCCCTGGCGGCGGCTGGGTTGATCCACACTCACTCTGTAAAGAGTATTTAGCGCATCCAAGCATCCGCTCTTTTTTTGACACAGAAATTACGAAAATAGAATCCACAAAAGGAAAATGGAGCGTTCTCGATTCCACTGGCGCACTGAAGTTTAACACTAGCAATGTAATTATCTGTACTGCCGCCGCCGCTAATCAATTCGACTGCTTATCTAAAATTAGTCTGGAATCCATAAGAGGACAGAGCACGATATTAACAGCAACGGAAATCAGTAATAGTTTGAAAACAGTCGTTAGCGGTGCCCGCAGTATATTTCCGTCATATAACAATAAGCATTGTATTTCCGCTAGCTATGAAAATTCTTATACAGAAAATTCACCACTTCATGAATTTAGTAATTCGAATGTAACATTTGCTCATGAGTTATTTACTGACGAGAATTACCTTAGTGACACAGCTGTCGGTGAGGAGGTTGCCGCTAGATGCCACTCCGCCGACAGAACCCCCATAGTTGGCTTAGTTCCAAATTGGAAACAGATGCGAAAGGATTTTTCTGAGCTAAGCAGGAATGCTAAAGCTACTGTTAACAAAGCAGGAACATATTACCCTGGACTTTATGTGAATGTAGCCCATGGTTCAAACGGCTTAGCGAGCTGCCCACTCAGTGGAGAATTTTTAGCAAGTCTAATAAACGAGGAAAACTCACCGCTTAGTTCGTCACAGGCACAAAGTCTTAATCCTGCCCGTTTTCTGATCAGAGAATTAAAAAAACAAAGAATCGATTAGTTCAAACTACCAACTATCTAACGATTGAAATAAGCCGTAATGATCGAATTAATAGTAATTGAGTCTGCTGAACCCACTATTTCTCGAATTGAATGCATACCAAAGCTTGCCACTCCAATATCCAGAGTAGTAATCCCGAGCTCAGCGGAAGTAATCGGCCCAATAGTACTACCACAGGCCATTCCAGTGCGCATGACAAATGACTGATAAGGTAGCTCTAAATTTTCACAAAGAGATTTGAACAAAGCTATCGATTCACTGTTGCTTGCGTAACGTTGGTTGGCGTTAACCTTTATTACAGGGCCGCCGTTTAGAATCGGCATGTGTTTTTCATCGTGCTTTTCAGAAAAATTTGGATGTACGCCATGGGCATTATCTATAGAAAACAATAACGATTGCCGCATAATCCGCTCAAAAGCATCGCTTGATTTATCTTCTGAGGCTATTAATCTTTCTAAGACTGATTTTAAAAATGGGCCCTGAGCTCCCGAGCTCGAAGCGCTACCTACCTCTTCATGATCATTACAGACTAACATACTGCTGTGCTGGTTCCCGCAAACCAATAATGACTTGCAGGCAATGAAGCAGCTTAAAAGGTTATCCAATCTTGCAGACGCTATAAATTGCTTTTTAATACCCACAAATGATGGGCTTTGCGAATCATACAACGACAAATCATGTGAAAGCACCTTTGCTGCTTTCTCTGCTTCACAGAACTTTTTTATATGATTCAACAAAAATTCATCAAAACAAAAATCTTCATTTGTGGCTAACTGCGCAAGAATTGGAGGAAGTTCTTTGTGCTTATCGATCTTCCGCCCATCATTTGCATTTCGATCCAGATGAATTGCCAAACTGGGGATAAACGCGATGGGGTCGCGAAAATCAACTAAGCAGGAACTAAGCTCTCCATTATCAGTTTCAAAATCCACCCTCCCTGCTATTGAAAGATCTCGATCAAACCACGGGTGAAGCAATGCTCCACCGTAGATCTCTATACCTAATTGAAGAAAATCGTGCTTGCTGATTTCAGGATTGGGTTTAATTTTTAAACAGGGACTATCGGTATGAGCCCCAGAAATTCTTAGCCCATTATCCATCAGACTTGCATTTCCATAACGGAATGCGATTATTGCTGACCCATTCCGAATAACGAAATAGCTAGAGCCTTTCTTAAGAACCCAGGATTTAGCTTCATCTAATTCTTCAAAGCCTTCTTTTCTAAGTAACCCTGCCATAACATTAACAGCATGGAACGGGGTTGGGGAATGTTGTATAAAACTCAACAATTCCTGGTTGAATTCTTCATCACTCATGCTGGTTAGATCTTTAGGTTATTAACAACTATCGACAGCTCTAGAGCGCCGATAGTTTTCAATTGGACGAAGCTTTTAACGAATTTCAAGCAGCTCAACGTCAAATATTAGCGCTGAGTTCGGCGGTATTGCTGGTGTCGGAGACGCTTCACCGTAGGCAAGATTTGGAGGTAGAAAAAGACGCCATTTATCGCCAATTTTCATTAATTGTAATGCTTCAGTCCAACCTGAAATCACTTGATTCAGGCCAAATTGGGCAGGCTCTCCACGATCAACAGAGCTATCAAAAACAGTCCCGTCAGATAATGTGCCATGATAGTGAGCGAGGACAGCATCCTCAGCTGTTGGTGAGGGCGCATCATCTTCACCTGATGTCAGCACCAAGTACTGCAGGCCTGATTCCAATGTAACTACGCCTTCTTTAGCAGAATTAGCACTCAGGAATTCCGCGCTCTGAGCTAAATTTCCAGAAACAGCAGCTTGAGCTTCCTCTTCCACTCGTTGCTGGAAAGTTTGTATCGCAGCAAACATTTCTTCATTACTCAACTTTGGCTCACCGGTTACAGCATCCGACATACCGGCAATGAATGTGTCTAAATCTACATCCTCCAACAAGCCCTGTGACGCTAGGTTTTGGCCAATATTTACTCCGAGCGCATAAGCTATTCGATTATCTTCATTTTCCAAATCTATCTCTGACTGGGCGAATGTCTGAAAGCCCAGACCCATTAGCGCAAAAAAAACGGTGAAATAAGCTACTTGTTTCAACAATCTATTCATAGGAAATTCCCTAGCAACTATCTTTAACCTAGCTTCTTTTCTTAAATGCAAAGACGCTTAATTTAAAGAGAACATATTCGGTGGACAAATTCTGCCGAAAGGGTTTCAATCTCGACAATAATAATTCGTTGGGGATACTAACTGGGATAAGCTCGAAATACCAGCAAAGCAAGACTGAATTTTCTCAGAAACTCCCTCTTAAATAGCTTGTTGAAGCCACTAAAAAGCAGATCAATAATTTTAGATTAAATTCAAGGTAATCAAAGCATTAAGATATGTGCTCAGTAGTTAAATTTACACATTATGCCATTGGAATGAGTTTAGTTTTACTCAGCATGTCCTGCTCACAACAATTTACAGTTTCAGTTAATAATCAGGCTGTTTTTGACCCTACCGGCAGATTGATTTCCAATGAAGTTACCGACCCTGACCTGCAGGGTTGTATTAATTTCACCATTGAACAACAAAATATTCGCAGTGCGCTAGAGCTAACTGTATTGTCTTGTGCAGATTCTGAAGTCAATGAACTGGAAAATATTGAGCAATTAACCCAATTGAGATTTCTAGACCTATCCAACAATCAAGTTTCAAATGTCACTCCCTTGGAAGGCCTGAAGGAGCTAGGGGGCTTGAACCTTATGAACAACGTAATACTAGATATAGGCCCTTTGCTGACCATTAACTCTCTCACCTCTGTCAATCTAATCGGTAATGAAGGTATACCTTGCACTCAATTACAATTACTGCGGGAAAAGTTGGGTACTAATCTAATCGCACCATCGTCCTGTGACAATTAACCAAGGCTATTAACATGGCAGATTAATTTATAAAAGCAATCGGCGAGAAATCTATGCTGGCAAGCCACTATGAAATCGAAATTGCGTATCTTTGCTAGTAATAAGCTCCGCTTCTATGGTGCCGAAAAGGTTTACTCTTGCTGTCATATCACTATCGCTATAGTTGTAAGCTAACTCAAGATAATCTCTATAATGTCGAGATTCAGACTTCAATAAACTACCGTAAAAATTACCTAATGTTTTATCAAGTAAAGGCACTAATTTTTCAAAGCGCTCACAGGAACGGGCTTCAATAAATGCACCGGCTATCAAAGTATCTACAAGATGTTGGTTATTATCTTCCTTATTGAATAGTGACCGTAACCCACTCGCATATCTCGACGGACTAAGACGGACATACCGAATTTCGCGCTGACGCATCAGCTCAACAACTTGCTGGAAGTGTAACAATTCTTCTCGAGCAAGCTGTGACATTTTAGTTAAAAGATCTGACTTCTCTGTATGACGGTACATGAGATTCATCGCTGTAGCAGCAGCTTTTTTTTCACAATTCGCATGGTCAATAAGTAGCAACCGCTCCTCATCTAATGCTCTCTCAAGCCACTCAGTGGGTGTCTCACAAGCCAGAAAACTGTG
>CAWKZI010000089.1:0-7954 GCA_963854365.1 Gammaproteobacteria bacterium | reverse complement strand
ATCGATTCTTCCTAGTCTTCAAGAAGCCATAAAAACAGTGCATATTGGAGTGAGTGTTTTTAACAAGCCTTCATTCCAAATGAAGATAATTTTTCAAGGTTTTAAATAGAAGAATTTAGCGTCTAGTGAAAAAGGGACCACCTCTTTAGGTGGTCCCTTTTTTATTCCAGAATCAGTTTTTTTAATATCGCGCAGATATAAAAAGTCGTTGAATATGTGGGTCTAATTATTCTTGCTGATATTGAATTGGATGATTTGTGATCTTGACTCTTGCTTCCATGTAAGTAATAGACTCCCCATTTATATTGCTAAACCAATGCGGTGTCCCTGGCTGCAGAACTAAAATATCTCCGACCTTAACTTCTCTTGCTAATCCTCCGTTTACGCCATGTAATGTACGAATGATATTTGGGTTTGTAGATTCTGCTAACGGTGGAATCAATAATCCACCTGTAACCAGTGTGCCGCTACCTTCTAATATTCTGTATATCTCAATACTAAAAGGATGTAGGACAGCATATTGTTCTACGGAACTACCTCGGCGGCGCACAGTGATTCCTGGCGCAACGCTTACAGACCAGCCTCCAGCGGAAGCAGAGTTTTCTGCTGCGTGATCTAATTCAGCGTCTATTTCTCCGCCAGGTTTGTAAATAGCAGGTGGAGCTCCAGAATCTTGAGCGAGAGCTACGGAGGTAAACAGAGAGAGATATATAAATAAGTTTAATAATAATTTCATGAAGGCTCCCATAGTGGAATTTGAGTTTTACTATAATCTTAGCGGTCCTAAGTATTTAATGTTAGAGAAAATAGTACTAGAAAAGCTGGGGTAAGAGTACTGATTCACCGTAATATAACAGTCTCATTGGATATCGATGAGGATCAGTGGGATACTAAATTTGAGGTAATATGCACCACGCTTTCAAAAACGGGAAGCCTAACTCTGAAATGCAGAAAACCAATCAAGTTAAGAGAGGTCAAGTGTGCGCTATATTCTTCTAATTTTAATGACTGTAACTTTCTTACAATCAGCAGCTCAATCCGTGTCTCCTATTGTGTATGGTGTTCGTAACGATCTGCCGCAAACCTATCTGACTCAGCGTGACTGGGGTCAATTACCTACAGGAGCTGAGTGGGCTGCTGTCACCGCAGTTGAGCCATCACCTGATGGCCAATTCATTTATGTAGTGCATCGTTGTGTGGGAAATTCATGTGAAGGTCGATCTGAACCACCCATTCTAAAATATGACTATGAAGGAAATCTACTGGATAGTTTTGGGGAGAATTTATTCATTTTCCCGCATGGAGCAACTGTAGATAAAGATGGTTTTCTTTGGGTTACCGATGCGCGAGGAAACAACGAGATAGGTCATCAAGTATTCAAGTTCAGTCCTGCAGGAGAGCTCATGATGACCTTGGGTAAAAGAGGAGAGGGCGGAACTGGTCATAATTTATTACACGAACCTAATGATGTTGTTATTGACCCTAAAACTGGGGATATCTTTGTTGCTGAAAGTCACCGCAATGGTTTGAATAATCAAATAGTCCACTATTTAGCCGACGGTACATTTATAAAAGCATGGGGAAGCAAAGGTTCGGGTCCGGGAGAGTTGAGTGAGCCTCACTCTATTGCTATGGACTCTAAGGGACGCTTATTTGTCGGTGACCGGGAAAATAATCGCATTCAGATATTTAATCAGGACGGTGACTTTGTTGATGAATGGAGGCAGTTTGGTCGACCCAGCGGGATATTTATTACAACTGATGACATTATCTATGTAGCAGATTCAGAATCAGGTCCCGATACCGGTGCGAATGAGCTTATGGGTATCAAGAAAGGTATTCGCATAGGCTCTGCGATCGATGGAACTGTCACTGCGTTTATAGAGGACATGGAATCATTACGAGATCACCACTCCGGTGCTGAGGGAGTTGGCGTCGATCATTATGGAAATGTATACGGAGCGGTCGTGAGAAGGCAAATGCTTGAACGACATGTTTTAAATTAAAAATCCTTGTTAAAAAGGAAATCATATTTGTGTCTAACTTACATCATGCCAAGTATAAGCTGAAAGTATTGCTCAAAATCGTTTTCGGTTTGATGGCAGCTATATCAATTAATGCTAGCGTTTTTGCGCAACAATTTGAACCTGATTTAACAGACGTTATCGATTTTCATGTTCATGCTGGTCCTGACTCTCGGCCCCGTGAATTTAACGATTTCGAATCAGTGCAATTAGCTGAAGAAGCCGGATTGCGTGGTGTAGTCTTAAAGAATCACTTTACTATTACGTCCGACCGGGCCGCCTTAGCCGCAACAACTGTGGATGATTTGGAAGTTTTTGGTGGTGTGGCGCTTAATCGCGCAGTAGGTGGAATCAACCCCGAAGCAGTAAGGCAAATGGTTGCCTTTAGCAACGAACATGGAAAAGTTGTTTGGTTACCCACTTTTGATTCAGAGTTCTATGTAAAAAGAGATGGAGGTAATGACGGTTTTGTCTCAGTAATGCGAAATGGTTCGGTGGTGCCAGAACTGTTAGAAGTCTTTAGTCTTATTGCTGAACATAATCTCGTTCTGGCAATGGGTCATTCCTCTCCTGAGGAAGTTCTTCACTTATTACCGATAGCTAGAAAAATGGGCGTCGAAAACATACTAGTAACCCACGTTTTTGGTCAGAATGCATCACTTGATCAAATGCAGAAAATGGCAAGCCTAGGAGCGATTCTCGAATTAGATTGGCTTGAAGTTTATTCTGATGCTCTAGATATATTCGCTTATGTTGACGCCATTAACACTCTCGGTGCTGAAGTGTTTTTAATCTCAAGTGATTTTGGTCAAGCCGGCAACCCTGATCATGCATCCGGAATGCGCGCATTCATTCAGGCTTTGAGAACAGCTGAGATCAATTCCGCTCAAATTGACCTCATGGCTAGGAAAAATCCTGCCATATTGTTAGGACTAGACTAGCCCACTGCAAGAGAGAACCGCCGATTTATCTCTTATCGAACTATCTTATAAAGCATACTAAGAGCTAATTACGGAGTTGATGTGTCTTCTTCATCCAACCGAGCGCCCGCTAGAACTCCTGACAGTGAATAATTGCCCTCATGACAGGCATATTCATAGAGTTTGCTGCTAGTTAGATTAAGTGGCATCTCACCTGACCAGGATTGTTCGAAAGTCTCAGGGTCTTCGACGGTGAATCGATAATTAATAATACCGTCATCGACGCGCGTAAATTGTTCTGTGACCATAAAGCTATCAGATGAGCCTCGAAATCTCTGCGATGGATTAAAATTTTGAGTTTCCACCACTAAGGTATCACCCTCCCAATGTCCAACAGAATCGCCCATCCACCTTGCCATATTCTCAGGCATCGGCTCATTATCAATTCTAATTATTCTGGCATCGTGAACCATTTCTACGAGAATCATTACATAGCCCGGTGATTGGACGATCTGATAATGATTGTTATATAAAATTGGCAGCATGGGTGGGCCAGAGCTGGAGCCGAACGACATTAAACACCGTTCCGCTAATGGTCTGGATTCAGGGCCTGCAAAGGGACCCCTGGTTTGCCGTAACTCAGCAGCCGCACTCAGTCGAGCTCTCGCAGTTGGTGTATAAGCTGGAATTTGGCCATTAGCAGGGTTGACAATGATGGAGCTGCGAAATTCATTGTTGTATCGAATAATTTGAGTGCCTGTATCCATCCAAAAATTATTGTAGCTGTCAGCGGTCTCGATCTGAGTTTTTACCGGAGCACCTCGAGTCGGGTTACTAGGTAAGTCACGGCCAGCATTGTAATCCGCTACTTCTTGTTCCAATTCGAACGCCTCTTCAGCATTGAGAACAAGTTTTTCGCCGAACCGTTCTGGGCGAGTTAGCCCGGTAATGGTGTTGTTGGTCCACATACCTTGCAAGTCAGGTGCACCGTCAACGGTTCTTGGAACTTGGTATTCGCTTGAATTCTGAGCGTTAGCTAGAGTGCTTGACAGAATCGCACCTGTCGACACTGCGATACCAAGGACCAACAATAATTTATATCTGGTAATTTTTTTAGTCATCATCTGATTTCTCACCAATTCAATAAAAATAAGTAGCATGAAATTACATATTTTAGGAAAACTTAATCCTTGTAAAGTTCTAGTCGTCGATCGTTGCGCCGACTAATTGAGCTATAGCAGAAAGAGTTGTTTGAGCAGCATTTAAACCCAAGCGAAAATCTTCATCATCGAAAGTTGTCCAAACATCCAGTGGTGTATGCCAAGTTGGGTTCCAACCGGCTCCCGTGTGCGCTCCTCGTTCGTTTTCCCTCAGGCTGATCGATGGCACAATATTCATAAATGGAGTTGAATCCGTGTTTGTCATGTGGGGGCCGACAGTAGCAGGATAGTCTGTGTTATAGGCATCAGCAGAAGCTTTGAAGTAGAACGCAAGACTAGCGGACGCTTCGGCAAGCTCTGAGTTAGATTGAAACTCGATATTAACATCGGCCTCAGGTCGCTGATCCACGCTTACCGTGCCATCTGCTAAGGGAGCGCCATGATCCCACAACATCATGTCATGTTGGATCATTCCTAACCATATTGGTTCAGGGTAGCGGCCGGAGCCTGGGGGAGTTTCGAGGCCTTGCAATGCCTGGCGTTGGTCTACATAAGCACCGGACCCATTCAAGCCGGTTTCTTCGTTATTCCATAGGGCAAAACGAATTGAACGCTCTGTTTGCACATCAGGAGAATTAAAAATTCGTGCAAGCTCCATAACTACTGCCGTGCCAGAACCATCATCATTGACGGCTTCATTGACACCGTGTCCATCCATATGCGCGCTAATAATGTACATTTCATCCGGTCGGCTGCTACCAATTTTCGTACAGTAAACCTGAGACCGTTCTCCATTAACTGGATCTTCGCGATTCAGTTCGCGAATTCGTTCATCGGGTTGGGCATTCAAGTCTCGATTAACACCAGTGGGTGATCGATAACCATAAATCGATGATCCGCCGGGACCGCTGCCATTGCGACCAACACTGGCTCCTGTAGGGGTGGTTAGATCGGGTATTTCTGTTGAACGCGGTCTTGGAGGGCGAGGAGCTCGAGGCTCAGGATCAAAAATATAGTCTAAGCGTTCAGTGTTGGTGCAACCCATGCCCCGCAGTTGAGCCTCTATCCAATCGACAGCTTTGCGATTACGACTAGTTCCTTGACGGCGATCGCCAAACTGAGTTAAGCCCTTGATAGTGGTTTTATAGCTTTCAAGGTCCAAGCGGCTCACCAGTTCATGGATCGCTTCCTCCTCACTTGATTGCGCGTTCGCAGCCTGTATCAGAACCAAATTACTGGCAGCCAGCGCTAACAGAATTACCTTGAGGCGGAAGAAATTCGATTTCATGAGTACTCCGTAAGAAGTCTTTGATCCACGCAGCATATGCAAGCTTGGCGTTTGAGTCTAGTTAATGAATAATGACTGATTATAAAAATAAGTCTTAATAAAGGACATCGTCATGAATCGACGCCATTTTATCCGTAACACCGCACTTTTCGGGGCTGGTATGGCGCTGCCTTTGTCGGTAAGACACAGTTTTTCTGCCAGCCTGAATTCAGACCTTACTGCTCTTACGGCCACTGATTTGTCTAAAGCCATTGCACAAAAAGATGCGAGTTGCGCTGAAGTCATGGAGGCTTATTTGGCTCGTATTCATCGTTATAACCCAACTTACAATGCAATAGTCAGCCTCGTTGATGATGATGAGTTAATCAGACAAGCGAGGCTAGCCGATGATGAATTGGCTAGAGGTCAATACCGAGGATGGATGCATGGCATGCCGCATGCGGCAAAAGACCTAACTTCTGTCGCAGGCCTACCCTATACCAGTGGCTCACCAATGTTTGCAGGGCGTATTTCTGACACGGACAGCAATCTAGTCGCCCAGATTCGAAGCGCCGGTGCTATTTTTATTGGTAAAACCAATACGCCGGAATTCGGTTTAGGTTCGCAATCATACAATTCTGTATTTGGAGCAACCGGCTGTGCCTATAATCCAAACTTAACCTCTGGAGGAAGCAGCGGAGGTGCTGCATCAGGTCTCGGTACTCAAATGCTTCCTGTTGCTGATGGTAGTGACATGATGGGATCTTTGAGAAATCCAGGAGCCTTTAATAATGTCATTGGCTATCGTCCCAGCACTGATGTAATGAGCAACAGCAATGCATCCAATCGAAGCTTATCGACTTCCGGTCCTATGGGTCGAAATACAGCTGACACAATAAAGTTGCTTAAAACTATCGCAGTCAAAGCTCTACCAGATGAATTTATGGCTGCTGACTTGGGTCAGACGCGCATCGGTTGGCTCGGTAATCTTAATAATTATTTTGCTATGGAAGATGGCGTGTTGGAATTATGCGAGTCCAGCCTCAAGCTTGTAGCAGATGCCGGGGCCAAGATAGAGCAAGTGACCCCACAATTTGCCATGACAGACTTGTGGGAATCCTGGACTACACTGCGCCATTCGGGTCGCAGTGGCATGCTACGTTATTATAATGATCCAAAGGTTCGGGCTATGCTGAAACCAGAAATGATTTGGGAGATCGAGCAGTCCTTGATGTTAACTGACGATGATCGGGCAAGGGCTAATGTCATTCGCCAGAATTGGTATCGTGAATTGGACCGCATGTTTGGTGAATTTGATTTTCTTGCGCTGCCAACTGCCCAAGTTTTTCCTTATCCAAAAATTCAACATTGGCCGACTGAAATTAACGGCAAGCAAATGGATACTTATCATCGGTGGATGGAAATTGTAATTCTCGGCAGTCTAGGTGGGCTTCCAATTGTTAATATCCCAGTAGGGTTCGATGAGCAAGGGCGACCAATGGGAATGCAAATTATGGGACATTTTGGTGCTGATAAAAAAGTTCTGGAATTTGCTTTGGCCTATGAACAAATTACTGACTATTTGCAGCGTGTACCAAATTTAATTCCAGCGTAACTATTTCCAGCGTATCGAGAGTTGGCGGAGACTGTATAGATGCAATCACTAAAAGCGATATCGCTGATTTCATATGGTATTTTTGTCAACTCTTGTATTGCGCAAGAAGTTGATTTAAATAACCTTGTTTTACCAGATGGTTTCTCGATATCAGTTTATGCCAAAGTAAATGGCCCACGGCAACTCGCTCTGGGTGCAGACAATATCGTTTATGTGGGTGGTCTCAGCGGTAAAGTATCTGCGATTCTTGATAGTAATGGTGATGGTAGTGCTGATGAAGTGCTCACTGTGGCGGAGGGATTAAATACGCCGAATGGAGTTGCTTATCATCAGGGCGATCTTTATATCGGAGAGATTAACAGGATAAGTAAGATTTCAAATATCACCTCTCGTCTGTCTCAGCCACAGGCTACTGAAACGATTACAGATTCGCTTCCCAGAGAAAGGCATCACGGTTTCAAATTTTTACAAATAGGACCGGATGGTAAAATGTATTTTCCTGTGGGTGGTCCTTGCAATGTTTGTCTTCGAGCTGAAGAAACATTTGCCACCATCCAAAGGATGAATTTAGATGGAGGCGATCAAGAAATTGTCGCTCACGGTGTGCGCAATACTGTTGGGTTTGACTGGCATCCACAAACAGCTGAACTTTGGTTTACTGACAATGGCCGTGATAATTTAGGTGATAATATTCCAGCCTGTGAAATTAATCGACTAACTGAAGTAGGACAGCACTTTGGTTTTCCATTCATTCATCAGGGCGATTTGCCGGATCCTGATTTCGGGATAGGTAAGAGCGTGAACGATTTTATTCCGCCGGTACAAAAACTGGTGGCACATTCAGCCCCACTGGGGTTGGCTTTCTATCAGGGGACTATGTTTCCAGAAGAATATCGTAATACTTTCTTCGTGGCGGAGCACGGTTCTTGGAACCGGAGCGAAAAGAGTGGCTATCGAGTCGCCATGGG
>CAWKZI010000088.1:0-7959 GCA_963854365.1 Gammaproteobacteria bacterium | reverse complement strand
CAACCGTGCTGCTACTCTCGTCGAGTGGCGTCAATTATTGAGCGCCTAGATTTAGGCTGTGCCAGAACTCTGATGGATATACACCTATGTATGACGGCTATCTCCAAATCATTCTTTTTGACGAGCAGCCTTTATGCACCTTAGCATCGTTTGAACTTTCTCTGTGCGGTGGAGGTCCACATGTGTGACCAACCATATTGGAACTGACCACTCCGAATTTGGAGAGAAATGGTGATGGACAATAAGGAGATTAGCACGAAGTATAAAACTGAAAGTATTTCAAGTGCTAAATTAATCTTAAATAGTTTAGTGGAAAAATTGAAAACAATAAAACTCGGTGTCGAGTTGTCCAGTTCATTAGATAAAAATATTGATGAGCTTGAATTTATAGATATTGTGACTGCTATAACTGGCCATATTAAAAATAACTTTGCAATTGGAGAGAGCAAGTTTTCTCAATTTTATGAGGGAAAGGGACAACTTTCTAAAAATGAAATTGATGGAGGGTTAATCTTTTATGGTAAAGGACGGTGTTCTAGCTGTCATTCTGGTCCACATTTCAGTGACTTCAAGTTCCATAACATTATTTTCCCTCAGCTTGGTTTTGGCAAGAATGGCTTTGGTATCGATTATGGACGCTTCAACGTTACAAAAAATTATAAAGATTTATATAAATTCAGGACACCACCCTTAGCAAATGTATCGAAAACGAGGCCCTATGGACATTCAGGCTCCTTAAAGACACTAGTTTCCGTTATAGTTAGTCACTTTGATCCCTTAAGATATTTCAACACAAAAGACCTTGATCCCATCCGTAGAAGAGAATTATTTGTTAGGATTCAAAGTACGGCGGGCCAACCTAACCCAACATATTTAGATAATATGGAAATAAAGGATCTAATTGCATTTCTTAATACACTGAGTTTTTAATAATTAAACTAAGTAATCCTCAGACTGTGGTTCGTAGTCCTGATTTACTTTAGTATAGATGCTGATAGACTTTATTCAGTTATTAAATTGAACGTGAACTTGTACGGTACATATACGCAGCCAGCTGAACCAGCTCCAACTATTACATAATCGTATTCAACTAACTTAGCCATAAAACTCTCACTTCTCTCAATTTAAGTTAAAAAGAGGTTATTCACTGAAGGTACAAAAAATTTAGTTAAATTAAATTTTTATTGAAGATTCTTTTCAATTGAATTTGTTTTTAATAAATAGTAACATAAAATATACACTTTACATTAATTCCTTATAAATTATATACAATTGGAAAGAATATAAAAATTTATAATAAAATAGTAAATTCATATTAAAATATATTATGGCGTATGTAACAACTGGTTTCAAGGTCGATATTAGAGCGATAACACCGAAACCGAATGACAGGAGGCCCGTATACCGTGGAAATTGATCTTGAAAATGTAACCCTCCATTACCGCATTGAAGGCTCTGGAGACCCTGCTTTAGTCATGCATGGTGGGCTTGGAGCCGATCATACTGCTTTCGTAAACACTGGTTTCAATAAACTTTCAGACGGGTTGGAATTGATCTACTATGATCATCGTTGCAATGGTCGTTCTTCATTTCCGGGGCTCGAAACGCTTACCCATGCAAACCTGGCCGCTGACGCAGAGAATTTACGGGTAGCGTTGGGATATAACAAAATAACAGTAATAGGTCACTCCTACGGTGGCTTTACTGGGTTGGAATATGCATTACGCTATCCGTCAAATTTACGACGATTAGTCCTAATAACAACCGCACCGTCTGGAGATGCTCTAAAAGAAGCCCGCAAAATTGCCGAGATCCGTGCTCCACAATTGATGGGTACGGTTGACAAGTTACTAAATGGGCAATGCGCCGATGATAACGAATTTGTTGAATTACTAACTATTCTAGCCCCTTTATATTTCAAGAATTACGATCTTTTTAAAAATGAGTTTGCCGAGGCTGCAAAGGATATGGTTCCAAACGCAGCTGCTTTTCGACATTCTTTTGTGGAGTTGTTACCAAAATACGATCTACGCGAAAAATTGCGAAATATTGAGATTCCTGTTTTAATTATATGCGGCCGACATGACTGGATTACCCCAGTAAGCCAATCTCAAATTTTACATGAGAAATTGCCAAATTCTGAGTTGGTAATTTTTGAAGAAAGTGCACATTGGGTGTACATCGAAGAAGAGGAATTATTTCTAAATACCGTTAACGAGTGGCTAGATCGCACATAAGCTAAATGAGTTAGAAGCAATATTTGAAGAAAATATAATAAATAAAACACTACATATCATCAAAGAATAATCTTTATATCATCACCCATGGGAGGGGAGTTTTATGCAAAAGTTTTTAGACACTAATTTTATACGAAATAGACTAAGTCTTTGCCTTGCAATATTCATTGGTTGGAGTGGTATTGCCTATGCAGCCGGAGACACAATCATTTATTCGAGGCCTGCGGACTCTGAGGGCTTGGATTCTCATAAGGTTACTACGACAATTTCGTTTCAAGTGATGCAACAAATTTATTCTACTCTTTTGACTTTGGATGACAAAGGTAAGATTTATCCTGGATTAGCAGAAAGCTATTCGGTGAGTGAAGATGGTCTTACTTATCGATTTAAGATCCGATCCGGGAATGTGTGTCATGATGGCACAAAATTAGATGCCGCTGCTGTAAAATGGAATTTTGATCGTGTTAGCAATCCAGACACGGGGAGTCCGTTCGCGTCATCCTATGGAGATATTGCAGAAACAAAAGTAGAAGGCAGTGATGTGGTGCTTCAACTGAACGCCCCCTTTTCACCTCTTCCAAGTTTTCTTGGTGGGGTGTTATCTATTATGATGTGCCCATCTTCAGTTAATGGAGAAGATTTTAATCCAGTTGGTACAGGACCTTGGAAATTTGTGAGTTGGGACCGTAACAATAAAATTGTACTTGAGAGAAACGAGGATTACATTAATTATCATCCCCTTGTAACGAACCCTGGGGCCCCTCATATGAAAAACCTGATTATTAAGGTTATTCCTGAAGGTATTGCCCGGATGGCGGCTCTTAGAACAGGAGAAGTAGACTTTGCTGAACCATCGATTCCTGATGCAGCAGAGCTTGCTCTTGATCCTAACTTTAAAGTATATACGTCACCATTAAGTGGTCAACAGGGATACCTAGGATCCACCTATAGAATCCCGCCATTCGATGACATTCGCGCTCGTCGAGCAGTAGGATATGCTATAGATCGAAACGCTTGCGCCAATATTGCTTTTGAAGAACTTTCTGAAGCAACGCATTGCCCAATAGCGCCTGGTCTGCCCGGTGAAGACCAAGCTCTTTGCTCACAGTGGGGAACTTCCTATGACCCCGACAAAGCAAAGTCTCTCCTTGCTGAATTGGGTTACAATGCTAATAATCCATTAAAAATTAACTTTGAGGCATCTCAATTGCAGGGTTGGGACGAATGCAATACTATTATTCAACAACAACTGAAAGAAAGTCATATTGACGCAAAATTGAACATCCATCAATGGGCAGGCTGGACTGAAGCCATGACAGCAGCCAATAGCCGTACTTCCGGAACACCTGCTATTTGGACTGTAGGGATGTCAGGTACAGATGGAGATTATCTTGTATTTCTCTGGGGACTACCCGGGGCACAAGGAGCAGGGATTGATGTCCCAGAATTCCAACAGATGCTAGTTGATCAACGTGCGTTAACGGGAGACGAACGGATTGCAAAATTGCATGAAGTTCAGAAATTCCTCTTGGAAGGTGGATATGAGATACCACTTTTCTCACCTGGGTGGTTTTGGTTATCCGCGTCAAGTGCAAAAGTTAATGGGTTTTTTCAGATCCAGGTAGCGATGCCAGTATTCAATGATGTAATTCTTAGTGATTAAAACTAGAGTGTTTCATTTCTATATGGATTAATTTAAGAAGTTGGTTGGGGCACTATTAGTGCCCCAACATTTGGTTAACTGATTACTTTACCTGGAACCCTCAATGACAAATTATATTATTCGTCGCCTCATAATCGCATTCATTACTTTGATTTTGTCTGTTATCGGCGTTGGCCTATTGATTCATGTTGTGCCCGGGGACCCAGTTATGGTGATGCTGGGAATGAACGGGGGGTCTGCTACTACTGAGCAAATAGAAAATATGCGTCGGGTATTAGGGCTCGACCAACCAGTTTGGATACAAACATTGGACTATGTCATAGGTGTTTTTTCAGGAGATCTTGGCACATCGATGTTCACGAACGAACCGGTGCGAGAAACACTTTTTAAGGTTTTGCCTAATACCTTAGCTCTTGCTTTTTCTGCAATGTTAATCGCAATTGGCGTAGGCTTACCAATAGGATTTTTTGCAGCCTACAATCATAATTCGTGGATAGATAGGTTATTGATGGTTGTAGCTGTATTGGGCGTATCTATTCCTCAGTTTTGGTTAGGTCTTATTTTTCTGCTCTTCTTTTCCCTTACACTGCGTTGGTTACCTGTCGCAGGCGAAGATTATCGTAGCTTGATTTTGCCAGCATTTACACTTGGAATTACATATGCTGCAATCGTTGCACGCATGACAAGATCAGTAATGATAGACGTGTTTTCCGAAGATTTTATCCGCACAGCACGAGCCAAGGGTCTTCCTGAATCCATTGTTTTACTCCGCCATGCTTTGAAGCCTTCATTAATTGCGGTCATTACAATTATAGGTGTCGTGTTTGGTTACCTTATGGGTGGAGCAGTGGTAATTGAAAATGTATTTGCGTGGAACGGTATAGGTCGACTTGCATTAGAAGCGGTATTAAGGCGAGATTATCCAATGATCCAAGGTTTCATCCTTATTTTTGCTACAGTTATAGTATTAATGTCAATTCTAATGGACCTTGCTTATGCTTGGCTTGATCCTAGAATTACCTACGACTAACAAAAATAACCAACCAATTAAAATTAGAAACTGCAAACAAACAGAGATTAGATGAGTAACAGAAATAATATCAAAATAGCACTTCAAAATCGTAGCATACAGCTCGGTGGAGCCATCATTTTACTTCTCGTCATTTTTGCAATATTTGCACCTATTATTGCACCCTATGACCCTGCTAAATTAGCCCTCGGAAAACGTTTATCTGCTCCATCAGCGGCGTTCCTTTTTGGTACTGATGAGTTCGGTCGAGACATTTTTAGTCGTGTGGTTTTTGGAGCTAGATTAACACTTTACGTAGGTCTAGTCGCTGTTGGGATAGGATTGGTTTCGGGGGTAACAATTGGCGTTCTAGCGGGTTATTTTAGCGGTTGGATCCGCACTCTTCTTATGCGAAGTATCGATTATCTTTATACGTTTCCGGATATCTTAATAGCATTGGGGCTTGTTGCATTTTTAGGTCCTAGCTTAAGCAATGTGATGATTGCAGTCGGTATCAGTGTTATACCTTATTATGCCCGAGTAACCTATAGTGTAGTTCTAATCGAGCGTAATAAGCCGTATTTTGAAGCAAGTGAAATCGTCGGGGCTTCGCATCTACGACTGATTGTCAAACACTTAATCCCCAATATTTTACCTCCGTTAATTGTCGTTGCTTCATTGGGTTTTTCTGCCGCCGTTTTATCAGCTGCTGCACTTTCTTTTCTGGGGTTGGGCGCTCAACCCCCTGATGCAGAATGGGGACGCATGTTAGCTGATGGTCGAAACTATATTACTAGGTCTCCCTGGATATTACTCTTTCCTGGCCTCGCAATCATTATTACTGTTCTTGGTTTCAATATACTGGGAGATGGCATTCGTGACGTGCTAGACCCAAGACAAAGAAAAGATGGCCAATGATCAAAGATAAACCTATTCTGTCAGTCCAAAATTTGACAGTTAATTTCGATGCCCCGGATGGAAGAGTGGGCGCAGCAGTGGATAAGGTTTCCTTTAAGGTCTTTCCCGGAAAGACATTGGCTTTGGTAGGAGAATCTGGATGCGGAAAAAGCATGACTGCGCTTTCTATTCTTGGGTTAATACCTTCTACAGGTGAAATAGGTAACGGAACTATTCAGTTTGAGAAGATTAATTTGTTGGATCTTGATAGCTCTGACCTTTACCCAATCCGAGGCAATCAGATTTCTATGATTTTTCAAGAGCCAATGACTTCATTAAATCCGGTTTTGACCATTGGTCGCCAACTTACCGAAGCTTTAGTTTTCCATCATAAACTGCCTATCAATGAAGCTGAACAGAAAATTCTTCAAATGCTTGGTCGGGTGCATATACCAGAACCGCGAACTCGCTTGAAACAATATCCTCATCAAATGTCGGGAGGAATGCGCCAACGAATAATGATTGCCATGGCTCTTTCTTGTAGTCCCAAAGTGTTGATCGCAGATGAGCCCACCACTGCACTAGATGTGACTATTCAAGCACAGATACTTGATTTGATGATTGAACTGCAGGAAGAGTTTAATACCGCTATCATCTTGATTACTCATGATCTTGGAGTCGTTGCTGAAATGGCTGATCAAGTTGCAGTCATGTATTCTGGAAAGGTTGTTGAGGAAGCACCAGTTATTTCATTTTTTAATAATGCACTGCATCCGTATTCCAGAGGGTTAATGAATTCTTTACCACGTTTAGATTCCTCAAGTACAAATAACGCACCCGAGCGCCTGATAGAAATGCCAGGGGTTGTCCCATCGATATTCTCTAGGCCAAAAGGGTGTTCATTTGCACCCCGATGCCCCTTAGTAACAAATAAATGCTTAAGTGTTGAGCCGCCTTTTGAAAAGAAACAACATGATCATTATGTTGCTTGTTGGGAGATTAAGAGAAGCGCATGAACATAAAATCTGAAAACTTTCCTACAAAATCTGGCACTCCCTTGATGGAGCTTTGCGATGTAAGTAAAAGCTTTCCAATCCGGCGAGGTTTGCTTGCAAAGACAGTTGGCCACGTCAGCGCAGTAGATCATGTTTCTCTTCAAATTTTTGAAGGGGAAACCCTTGGGCTTGTAGGGGAATCTGGTTGCGGTAAGACAACGGTCGGACGATTGATGCTCGGTTTGGATAAACCCACGAGTGGGGAAGTGCAATTTGGGGGTAAAAGTATTATCGGGTTTAACCGGATAGAACTTAAAAAATTCAGGCGACAAGTTCAGATGATTTTTCAAGACCCATATTCGTCACTTAATCCACGTATGCAGGCCGGAGATATTGTTGGGGAGCCCTTTGTAGTACATCGTATGATGGAGAAAAATGAGATTAAAGAACGGACTACAGCGCTTTTTGCTCAGGTTGGAATGCGAGAAGAACATATGGATTTATACCCACATGAGTTTTCAGGTGGACAGAGGCAACGACTTAGTATTGCGAGAGCTCTAGCATTGAATCCGTCGTTAATAGTGGCGGATGAACCAGTTTCAGCTCTTGATGTTTCCACTCAAGCCCAAGTAGTAAATCTTCTAAAGGATCTTCAGTATGAGTTAGGACTGTCATTTCTCCTAATATCTCATGATCTATCTGTTGTTGCCCATACAAGTCATCGTATTGCAGTGATGTATTTGGGGAAGATTGTCGAAATTTCTACTAGAAAAAAATTACTCAAAAACCCACTTCATCCGTATACTGATATGTTAATTCAATCTGTCCCAATCATTAATCCTCTTAATAGAAAGAAAAGAAAGAAATTATTAATAGGAGATGTCCCAAGCCCAATGGACGTTCCTAGTGGTTGCCGATTTCATCCAAGATGTCCAATTGCGGAAAAAAAATGCCGATCGGAGATACCTCTCATTCGGGAAATAGATACAAATCATTTCGTTGCTTGCCACCTTAAATAATGTGGTAACTCAGGCATTGGATGTCTCTGTCCAGGCCGGAGTACTCAACCTGCTTGACGCTCTGCGCCGCACGCACGGGCTGACTTACGTTCTCGTGTCGCATGACCTCAGGGTTGTCGCGCATATGTGCAGCCGCGTG
>CAWKZI010000087.1:0-8026 GCA_963854365.1 Gammaproteobacteria bacterium | reverse complement strand
ATGGTTCTCCAACTGCTAAGGCTGGAGCTTCCCCGGAAATATTCAACTGCACAATTCGACTCGCAGTTTCAAAAACTAACCAATCTTGTTGCGCGTTATCCACCACAATATCATTGGTGCTCAATGGGCAGGAAGACATCTCCCACTGCTGAAGTTCATAAACTGGCCCGTAGGAGGCGTCGGAGATTCCTTCATCGACTCCATTTAATTTTAGTATTTGCATATGCCGACCCAATCCATCTATGGCGGATCGATAAGCGATAATCATTTTGTCGCTTTCGAAATATTCAACTGCTAGTGAACAACATGCACAGGCACCAAGGTCTTCATTGCCCATGGATAGTTCGGCATTAAAATTTTCGCCGAAGTCATTAGATAATCTAGCAAACACGTTACGCTCTTGTTCTCTACTTAGATCTCCAGCTCCCCATACGATGGCCACATGATTCTGACTCGCCGCAATATCTGCTCCAGCATCTATACCAACTGCGTATTCCGACACCATGGATTTTTGTACTTCGAATTGGCTGCGCTCTGGATTAGAACGACTATAGAGATACTTTCCTTCTCTGGGTTTGTACCAAATAACATGAGCACGACCGCTGCCATCAACTGCGATGGATGCTCGAGCAATTGAAAATGTTTGCATATTAAAGGCTTCACTAGAAACCTTTACCGGCAAGCCAAATTTTCTATTTTCAATATCATACTGTCGGTAATAAAGATTTCCCTCACGAGCTGAGGGTCGGTTTATTCTTTTCTTGAAATACAATAGGTGAATACCACCGCTGCTATCAATTACCAACCGAGGCTGAATGCCCCCGTCAGGAGTCGCCTGAGATAAGATCTCGGCAGTAGCTGGGGCACTGTAAAACACGAATACCAAAATAACTGCGCTGAATGCAGAAGTAAGCTTCTTAGAAATTGGACCCATGAAATTGCCTATCTAGTTTCGTTGGCGACCATTGTTACCAGGGGCATCACTACAATCAGCTCCAGCAGTTGCCCTAAGTTAGTCTGTAAGTTTGCAGTTAGAACAATGCCTTAGAGTAGATTAAACCTGCATTTTAGTGCAGACTTTAATCCCATCTAGGGTGCCTAAGACATTTAAGGCATGATAACAGCTTAATCCTGAGTACTTGAAGTACGAATATAAGCAATTGGAGCTAGGCAGGAATACCCATGAAACGATTAAAATCTCATTCTTTCAAAGCAATAGTGGCTCTACTTTCCTTAGGATTGGCCGCCTGTTCGGAGCCACTTGACGATAGCGATACAAGCGAAGTTAGTTACAACACCAGCATTGATATGCAAGAACTCATGGCACTCGTACTGGAACCCGCATCAGATATTTTGTGGGATTCAGGTGGCTGGGTAGTAGATGCTTCTGGATATGAGGAACTTTACCCCACCACTGATGATGGTTGGGCCTATGTCCGAGCACAAGCTGCAATCGTAGTGGAAGCTGGTAATATGCTCGCCTTACCAGGCCGTTCCGAAGACAACGATGCCTGGCAGATATACTCAGAAGGATTAAGTGCTGCCGGAATCTTGGCTATGGAAGCTGCCGCTGCGCAGAACAAAGAAGACTTTTTCCAAGCAGGCGCCCAACTTTATAGCGTCTGCACTGCTTGTCACCAAGCCTATAACCCTGATATCAATAGTCGATTTGTAGACGAAGAAGCTGACTAAGAACAATGCTAGTTAGGCGACCTTTATTCAAGAAACTACTCGCTGGGCTTTTATTTCTTCTCGGAAGTTTGGTTTCCATAAGCGCATTCGGTCATACCATCGAAGGCAGCGACGCTAGTTTCGTCGAAGCAATTGACGGTCCAGCTATTTTCCCCTTCATGTACCTTGGGGCCAAACATATGGTCTCCGGCTACGATCATCTGTTGTTTCTAGTTGGTGTTATCTTCTTCCTCTACCGCCCAAAACACGTTATCCAATATGTAACATTGTTTGCTGTAGGCCATAGTATAACTTTGCTGCTAGGTGTTCTGGCCGACTTGCAGGTTAACGCTTACTTAATTGACGCTATCATTGGTTTATCGATTGTTTACAAGGCATTCGAAAACATCGATGGCTTCAAATATGTAGTGAAATTCCAGCCAAATACTAAAATTGCTGTATTCGTATTTGGTCTATTTCATGGCCTGGGCCTAGCGACGAAACTGCAGGAATTTGACCTCTCAGACAACGGTCTGGTTACCAATATCATTAGCTTTAATATTGGCGTCGAGATCGGCCAAATTCTGGCGTTATCATTTGTATTTATTGTATTGAGTCTGTGGCGCACAAGCCGCAGCTATCTGCGTCACTCTTTCGCAACCAATACAGCATTGATGGCAGGCGGTTTCATGCTGGCGGGATATCAAATGAGTGCGTATCTCTTGCAATCTCCGTTTTAAATGCAAGTTAGTGATTCAATTTTAATTATTATTTATCCCAGATTCAGGAGTTAGATTGTGGCTGAAGAAGAAAACGCCAAACCACCCTCTTCGAAAAATATTCTCATTGCTTCAGCCATTGCGCTGATAGTTGCAGTGATGGTGCTATTCACCGCAATTCTTCCTGCAGAATTCGGCAGAGACCCACTTGGTACTGGAGAGCTATTGGGACTAAATGCACTGGGACTCGATGAAAACCCATTTGAAGAGCAATTAGAAGTACACCGTAGTGACTATGTTGAATTTATCCTCGAACCATTCCAATCAGTTGAGTACAAATATCTGATGGATCTCGATGCTTCAATGATCTTCAGCTGGGTAGCCGATGGCGAGTTGTACTATGATATGCATGCAGAACCAGCTGGCCTAGGGGAGGAATACGCAGAAAGCTATGAACAAGGTGAAGGCAATAGCCGCATGGGCTCCTTTCACGCCCCTTTCGCCGGTATCCATGGTTGGTTTTGGGAAAACCGCAGTCTCAATACTGTTGTAATTGAACTCTACAGCTCGGGCTTTTATCAGACTTCTACAGTATTCAGGGATGGTGGCGACTATGAGCGACCAATAATACCAATTACTGAATATTAGCTAGTAACCCTAGATATAAATTGCGTACAAAAAAAGCCCGCTATCAGCGGGCTTTTTAATTCTAGCATTCTAGCTGATCCTAGTTCCCTGGTTCAGTGCCGTCAGAACCATCACGAGGTGCTCCAGTACCGGATGAGCCCATGAATAATTTGCGACCATCAGGGAATGTGATGTCACGGCCGTTTGCACGGCAAGTTGGCTCACAAAGTCGATCTTTAGACTGGTAGCCAGTTACAATGATATCTTCACCTAGAGGCAAAGAGTTACGGTTGATTCCACGACGCAAAAGCGTATTGGGAGTTCCGCCCTCTACCATCCAAGGGCCTGGGTCTTTAGTAGATTCTGGATCGTTGTTATCCAAGTGAATCCAAGTGTGAGGGTTAATCCACTCAACACGAGTAATTGGACCACCTAATCGCACTGGAAGATTCGCATCAAATTCAGCAGAGAACGCGTGATGCGCTACTGCAGCAGGCTTGATTGCGACAATACCGATAGCGGTTACAGCTGCCAAAGCCAATAATTTAGTTTTCATATAGTTACACCCCATGTTTAGCTTTAAATGCTCAGAGCACCCTAAGATAGATCATAGCACATCTATCTGCACTCAGAACGCTACAAAATTTATATAAGCGATCATTACCTTCATTTTATACAAGGGCTCATAGGTTTTCCAAGCAGAAAAACGTTAAATCGAGCCCTTTTTGCCATCAAATTGGTCTAGAAGCCTAATTCAGACTCTCTACCCTTACGATATCGGCCATACATTAACTCTTCCACAAACTCTACACACTTGAACTGCGGAAGTTCGTAGCCAGCTTCAAGGCGTCTATAAATAGGCATACTGATAGTCCAGGGACGCTCATAAACATCTGGATCTTCCATGGTAGCTGAGTACATGATGACGTTTTCGCTTACCAGTTCATAACGCTCGGTGACTTTAAGCTGATAAGTGTGATGGTTGCCAGCACGGTCAAACCAAGTACGGTCATCAAGGCCCGAAGCTTCGACTACCCAAACATCACCTTCCCAATAGCCCCAAGATTGGCCCATCCAGGAATCCAACGGCGCTGGGCCTGGGTCTTCAAGGAATACGTTCCTCACAGCACCAGCAAAAGAGTAAGCAATGAAAAATGCGCTTTCGCTTTGGAAAATTTGGAAGGGATGCGGCATGTAAGTAGCGCGAGGCACGCCAGGCATGTAGCACTTAACTTCCGGATCGTTCGCAAGCCAGTCTGATCGGTTCTCTTCACGCTTAGCGAGAGCTTCTGGCTTGTAAGGAATCGTGCCACCCTCAACTACGCCAAAGCTTGCAGGTACTGCGCCCGCAGCGCCCATAGCTACAATTTCTGGAGCTGGAACAGGAACAAAATCCCCAGGTACTAAGTGGTAGGCTGCCTTCGGTGGTGCAGCTTCTAGATTATCGTTGGCATTCATGAGGACCTGCCAAATGCCATTTAAATCTGGTTTACCATTTGGTCCTCGAGGAATATCGCTTCCAACTGCTTCTGCAGCTTCTACGACTTGTGGTGCTTGAGTGTTGGTTGTTTCAGACGGGGAACAACCTACAAAGAGCACTGCGATTGCGATGAGCAGCCATTGAATCTTCATAGTTCTACCTTTTTTCTTTTAATTAGAATTACTGTCCCATAAGGATCAACGATATAAGCATCTAGTCTCTGGACTGTCAAGCCAAACCCACCGAATTATATAGCCTAAGCCCGCACTCCAAGGTAACTCCCTACTCGTTAAAACTGCGACATACAAGACGTTTTGAAAGCTCGGAATTTGAAAAATTACAGCAATTCTGAGCACGCGAATCTCACTTAGGCTTAAACTAGTTGCAAAACCCGTTATTACTTACACAATTTTGTCAAATTATGACTTTTGATCACCGAAATGATGATTGGCAAAACGGTAGGGAAAGAAACCCTGCCGGGAAAATAAAATGGTGCTATAGAATCAGTCGAAACTCTAGTTCTGTACTCTTCTGTATAGTGCTCTTCGAATTGGAGTTTCGATAAATCGATACACGACATAAGAAACCAGAATTAACAAAGTTAATAACAGCAAAACATGCATTGGATAAGGCAGAGAGTGAGGTACCAAATTAAAGTACTGAATCATTTCCATTAGTGGCCAGTGAAAACAGTACAACACATAGCTGAGCCCACCCAGTAGTGTACAAAACCGAACTGCTTTTTCTCCTGGATACCAATGCATCTTCAGCAAGGCATAAATCATGACAGTGATAAACGGCACTGCAATAAAAAAAGCACTGTACTGATAGGGAACATAATTTTCCCCAACAATAATGACTAGCAGATATGCCAACAAAGTTAACAGCAGCGGACCGATCTTGGTCTTCTTACCAGGGTCTGGCGCAGGGCGCAGCGCAAAAGCTTTATAGAGCAAGATACCAAAGACAAATTCAATTCCCCGAATGAATGGGTTGGTGTAGACCGGCACATTCAGATTCATAACATCATATTGGTCCGCTTGAGGTAAGTAAATTTGAATCAAAACGAACTGCAAGGCATAACCAACAAGAAATGCTGCAATTACTCTGGGAAAGGAATTAATCGGTTTCAATAATAAAAGCAATAATGGAAAACAAATATAAAAATACATTTCAAGAACTAATGACCATAACGGGCCATTAAAAATTAACTTTAATGTTTCAGTACTACTAATAGATTGTGTAAAGGAAAGATGGCGTAAGCTCGCCATAAACCAGAAAGTATTATCTTTTTGTGCCGGTAAATCGTAACTAATTTCAAACGGCCGCCGTACTTCGGCGAAAAATGATTCGCCACCCACATTGTATCCCCAAGTAACAAATGCTGCCGATACCAGAACCGCCAATGCATAAACTGGGTAAATACGGATAATGCGATGTAAATAAAAACGTCGATATTCAGCTGGAGAATCAAGACTAGGATAGGTGTAGCAAAGAATGAAGCCACTAACAACGAAGAACCATGAAACTGCAGTGGTAGCAAAAGCTCCGTAGATTAGAAATTGACCAAAGATAATCTCATAATGCACCAACACGACGAGAGCCGAGCTGAGAAAACGAAACCCATCTAGTATTGGTATCTTCTGCTTACTTAGCCTCATATATTCTGAGTTCTGACTGCCAGGCAGTTAAGTCAATAATTCAGGCTTGACGAGTTAGCCCCGCAATCAATCCACGACCTAATCCAAGATTCAACCAACAATCGAACGCCAGTTGTTTGCAAGGTACTCAGCAGTTCTCCAAGACAAAGCCTGTACGGTTAGAGTGGGGTTACGAGCCCCGCTGGTTCCCATCACAGAGGCGCCAAGTATCCCTAAATTTGGCGCCTCATGAGCAAAACCCCAACGATCCACTACATTAGTTTCACTATTATCACCCATTCTGGTGCCACCATAGGCATGAGTGGAAGCACCCATTGCATTTCCTGGAGGTGATTTTACAATTTTAATAGCACCAGCCTCGAGATACCACTGTTCCATTTTTTCTTGAGAAAAGGCAGTAATACGCTTCTCATTGTCTCCATAACGGGCGGTAATCCGAGTTACTGGAAGACCCAGTGGATCTTTAACGACAGGATCTAAGTCGAGATAGTTATTTTCATAGGGTAAAGTAGTTTTTTGAATATAAGCATAATTCGTTCTATCGGCATTTTTCATTATAAAAGCCTTCCAATCTGAGCCCCAGCTCCTTACTTCACCGAAGGTGGTCATTTTCGCGGCACTCATTGGTTTACGATCCGTATGTACCCAAAGATTCGCCCCGCCAATAAAATCCAGATCAGAATGATCGAAGTTGTCATCAGCCCATTCGTCAATAGCAACACCCTGTGCTGGTAAGCCATACCAATTGTGCAGATCTTTTGGAAACAGCGCCATAACCGGCGAGCCTTGATGATGAGTCAAATAGTGACGTCCAACTTGCCCAGCATTATTTGCCAATCCATTTGGAAAGGCTCGAGACTTTGATAATTGAAGTAAGCGCACGTTTTCATAAGCATAGCTTGCCAATAAAACTGCATCCGCTGGCTGAAAGAAGGTCTCATTGCCTTTTATGTAATCAACTCCTGTTACTTTGCCGTTGTTGTCAGTAACGATATTGGTAACTCGTGCAAAAGTGACTACTTCCAAATTACCGGTGTCGATAGCTTTTGGAATCGAAGTAACTGCTGTGGAGCTCTTGGCTTGGACATGACAGCCACCTTTGTTACAGAAACCATGATATTGACACGGCGCGCGACCATCATATAACTCAGTTGTAATTGCTGCCGGACCTTGGAACGGATTCCAGTCTAACTTCTTCGCTGCTGCGGACATCATGTCAGTGAAAGGTGAACTGCGCAGCGCTGCCATGGGGTACTCACTCTTACGTTCCCCTTCAAAAATATTACCTTCCTTGTTTATCTCGCCTTGCACATTGCCTGCCTGACCAGAAATTCCAACAGTGACTTCAACCTTTTCATAATAGGGCTCGAGGTCATCGTATGTGATTGGCCAATCTTCCACCGTAGTCCCTGCAGGGAGTCGATGGTCGCCATAACGTTCTTTGGTGGCGCTAACCACATTAAAATCCCAGGGGTTCAATCGCCAACTTTGGGCCCAATAATGCATAGTGGTGCCACCAACAGCATTCATCATCGGATGGCCACCTTGGTTAGCTTGATCCTCAGCAGTTGCTCTAACTGTTGGTGCCTCAGTTGCCGCTTTTTGCATGGACTGGGGCCAATTCCGGGAACTATTCCTTAATTCATCAGGAGCGAAATCTCGCGGGCTTAGCCAGCCACCCGCTTCCAAACCAATTACTTTCAAACCAGAGTTAGTGAGCGGCAACGCAGCTACACCGCCCGCTGCGCCCATACCAACAATAACAACATCAGTTTTCGCAAGAGTCTTAGGCATGATCACCTCCTCCTGTTGTACCAATCTTTGTATCGATATTGCTCGCTATCTTAGTGTAAGTACTATGGTCATAA
>CAWKZI010000086.1:0-8091 GCA_963854365.1 Gammaproteobacteria bacterium | reverse complement strand
TGTGCCGCTATCATCCCCAGAATTGCCGAAGACCATCGCTTGCACATTGACAGCTGTGCCCCATTCAGCGGGTATTCCATATTCCTGCCTATAGAGAATAGCCCTACTGTTCTTCCAAGAACCGAAAACAGCGCTGATAGCTCCCCATAGTTGCTCCATGACATCTTGAGGAAAATCTTGGCGAGTGCGTTTTCGGATTAGAGTTTTATATTGATCTACTAGCTCTTGAAGGTCCAGAGTACTCAGTTCATTATCAGCCTTTACCTTTAATTTGCGTTTCAATCTATCCAGTATTTCATGGAAAGGGTCTTCCTCTTCTTCCGTTCGGGCCTGCACACCCATGACGACAGCGCCGTACATCTGAATAAAGCGTCTATAACAATCCCAGGCAAACCGAGAATTCGCTGATATTTCACTTAGGCCCTCCACGGTTTCATCATTGAGACCAAGATTGAGAATGGTATCCATCATGCCGGGCATTGAGTCTCTGGCCCCAGACCGCACTGACACTAATAGTGGATTACTGCGCGATCCAAATTTTTTGCGCAATTGATCTTCAACTTGCTTTATTGCTGCGCCAACGCTCTTCCCGAGTGCAGCTGGATATTTCTTCTCATTGTCGTAGTAGTAACCACAAACGGCTGTGCTGATGGTGAAACCAGGAGGTACAGGGAGTCCAATTGATGCCATTTCTGCCAAATTAGCACCTTTTCCACCAAGCAGTTCACGCATAGTGGCGTCGCCGTCAGTTTTTCGACCAAAGGCATATACGTATTTTTTCAAGGCGGCGTTTCTTTTAGGTTTAGAAGCTTTCTTTGCGAGGGAAGTGCTCATATGTAAAAAATCGATCCTTAAACTAGTGCTAGCTTACGCTCTGCTGCATGACCAGGTAGAAAGTCCATCTTGTTCGGAATTAAGAGACACTCATAGGGAATCTAAACTAATAATGCATGTTCCGATAAATGCCCAACTATACCCAACTCCCAATTGCGGGTCGGGAGGATAAAGCACCTACTAACCAAAATCCAGTGGTTAAATGGGGTGCCCTCCACTTAATTACAGAACGGCCATGATCATTTGTAGTCAAATGCAGTTCGATCGATGACTTAACTTAATTTTAAGTTATTCAATCTTGGCATAATTTCAACAAAGGTCGAAATTAATTAAATCTAGGTTTGAGCAGCTTTTAGAAACTTTGCATGATTTCTCTACTTTTCGTAGTGCATCCCTCTTTTTTCCTTTGACGGGACTCTAACCAATATTTGTGCGTATTTAGAATTATTTGCCATTAAGTCTGCATAGCTCACTTGATTCTCGAAATGAGAATTTAGCTAATAATATTTTTTAGATGATGTATAGCAATGATACCAAATACATCTACTTTTATTTATTAAATTAATCACCTCTTCGTTATTCGTTTTCAGTAGTAACGGTTATTGAAGGAATTCCTTCCGAGTCGGTAAGGGCAACTACTTGAATCGGTCGGCAGCACACCTGGCAGTCCTCAATATAGTCCTGTTGGGGAATAGAGCAGTCGATAAGAAGTTGAATTGGTTCTCCACAATAAGGACAGAATGTTTCAACAAATTCTTGGACAAACACCTTAGTCGATCTCTGTTAGCAACGGCTTATTAGCAAAAAAAGCCGCAAGATTATCTAGCATTAGATTGCCCATTGCGTGTCTAGTTTCCACCGTCGAGCTACCAATATGTGGAAATAGAACGACATTGTCCATTGATATCAATGCCTCGGGAATATTTGGTTCATTTTCGTATACATCAAGCCCTGCTGCTGCAATAGTATTATTCGCTAGGGCTTCTATTAACGCGGTTTCGTCTACACAGGAACCTCTACCAATATTAATAAAGATTCCAGCCGAACCTAGAGCTTGGAAAATATCTTTATTAATAGCTTGCTTAGTTTCCTCGCCACCAGGGAGTGCGCAGATTAATACATCGGATTCTTTGGCTAGCCCAGTTAATGTAGGATAGTAAGTGTAAGCAAGATTTTTTTCTCGTCTATTGTGATAGGCGATCTTCATGTTAAACGGAATTGCTCTTTGAGCGATCTCTTCTCCTATTCGCCCGAGGCCGACAATTCCGAGAGTCATACCACCAATGCTTCTACAAAAAGGGAAAGATGAATTTGACCAATTGCCACTGCGGGCAAATCGATCAGCATTGATAATATTGCGGGTCGTTGCTAGCACTAAGGACATAGCAACATCTGCTACGGAGTCGTTTAATACATCAGGAGTGTTCGTTACTCGGATATTTTTTGCATTAGTTCTCTGAAAATCGATAACGTCTAAGCCAACACCAAAGCTAGATATAAGTTCTATAGATTCCAGCTCATAGACTTTTTCATCTACAAACCATGCAGCAACTGCGGCAGCGCGACATTTCCCTTGGAGTTGAGTGAGTAACGAGCTTTTTTCGCTGGGAGATAGCCGCCATAAATGATGGGTATGATAAAGCGCATCTAGCTTCCGCACGGTTTCAGAATGAAAATCACAAGTAACTAGTAAGTGTTCTTTTTTTGGCATCTAATTTTTGGCCCTGTGAGCTAAGTGTCAGATTAGTGTAGTATTTCCATCCGATGCTTAGCAAGAGTTGCTGGGCTGATCGTGCTGGCAAATGCTTGCGTACAAGTTCGTTATTACGTAGATTGCCTACAATTATAATTCTCACGGCGCCATAAAACGTATTAGGCGAGCATTTTTTGACCACTATGATTTCGAATACAACCCTTTATCAAGCCATCCCTTCTGTGGATAAATTTCTACAAAGCGAGTTATTACAAGAACTAATTCAGCGAGTAGGCCGCCAGAGTGTTAAAGAAGAAATAAAAATTCAACTAGAATCACTTCGTAAGTTAGTAGTTGAAAACCCTGAGAGCTTAGAGAATTTAATTAGCGGAGAAAATTTCCACGACTTTCTCTGCAAAGAAATCGAATATGCAGTCTCCAATAAATTTAGTAGTACTTTAGTTCCTGTATTTAATCTCACAGGCACAGTGATTCATACTAATTTAGGGCGCGCAAAACTTCCTCAGGAAGCAATCGATGCAATGCAGCTTGTATCTGCTCATGCGACAAACCTTGAGTACGACCTCGAGACCGGCATGCGTGGAGACCGCGATACTCACTTAGAGCAAAGCATTTGCGAGATAACTGGGGCTGAGTCGGCTACTGTTGTCAATAATAACGCGGCAGCAGTATTGTTGGTTCTCAATACATTGGCAGCGGGCAAAGAAGTAATCATTTCCAGAGGCGAATTGGTTGAGATAGGCGGAGCTTTTCGTATTCCTGATGTAATGCGGAGTGCCAATTGTACTTTAAAAGAAATAGGCACCACCAATCGTACACATTTGAAAGATTATGAATCAGCAATAAATACTGATACCGCATTGTTAATGAAGGTCCATACCAGTAATTACGAGATTCGCGGGTTTACGAATTCAGTTACTGAGGCAGAGTTAAGTGATTTAGCAAAAAGCAGAGACTTGCCTTTTGTTTCAGATTTGGGTAGCGGCACTCTGGTCGACTTGAAGCAATTTAACCTTCCTAATGAGCCCACGGTCAAGCAGGTGTTGGAAGCGGGTGCTGATTTAGTCACCTTTAGTGGAGATAAACTGCTAGGCGGACCTCAGGCTGGAATTATTGTTGGTTCTAAAGAGTTGATTCAAGCATTAAAAAGTAACCCTTTAAAGCGAGCGCTGCGAGTGGACAAGATCACTCTTGCTGCTTTAGTGGCGGTCATCAACCTTTATAAAGACCCTCAGCGTATATCATCAAGGCTGCCACTACTGGCTGATCTTACTAGACCGGAGGACGAAATTAAGGCTTTGGCCGATGAGTTATTGCAATCTTTAAATGAGCTGCTAAAGAACAAAGCAGAGATTCAATTGAATGAGTGTAAGAGTCAGATTGGCAGTGGGGCTCTGCCCCTGGATCTTATTCGAAGTACAGCAATTGTGATCACCCCAATTGCTAGAAAAGGAGATTCCGATGCGTCGCTACTACGTCTTGCAGCAGCGTTTAGGAGACTCCCAAAACCGGTCATCGGTAGAATTCATGATGGTAGCTTGTTGTTCGATGTGCGCTGTCTACGAGACTCTAAGGAATTTACAAGTCAATTATTCCAATTAGATTTTTAAGTAAAAACTGCCCGATTCCTAAACCTCTAACTGCGAGTCTAGAGTTAAACTCGCTACTTTTGACTCACGCCTAAGCGGAAGCATATTAGTGATAGTACTGATGCTGCGAGCATTAAGGTCAGCAAGGGATAAACTGTTTCGTTGTAGATGATCGCAACTAATTGAGCCGCGGCTGCTGAAAATGCCATTTGAAGAAACCCAGTCAACCCAGACGCGCTTCCAGCCACTTTTGGAAATTCATTGATTGCTGCTGCTTGCGCATTGGGAAGAGTAATTCCGTTGCCAACTACTGCTAGTGCTATAGGCGCAAAAAGCGCCAGTGGGTGGCGAAACTCTAAGATTTGCAAGATGATCGCTAGTGATATCCCGAGTATCCCGACGCAGGCTCCAATGCTAATCATCTTATTCATGGGAACAGATTTGCTAAAATACCGAGCAATATTATTCCCCATCATGAAACCAAGTGTCACCATCACAAAGTAATAACCGTATTCGGTAGGAGGGCGATGTAAAATCGAAACCATAATTTCTGGTGCGGCAGAAATAAAAGCAAAAAATACAACTGATACAAAAGTGACACAAAAGGCATAACCGCAAAATTCTTTAGAACGGAATAATGTCAAAAAAGTAGCTACCATCGAGCCAACTCCTTCAAATGCAACCGGCTCTTCCAGTGTTTCTGGAAGTTTGTTGGCTAGCACGACCGAAATTATCAAGGATAATACCGCCACCACAACAAACACAGACTGCCAGCCGAGTCTTGCCATTAGTTCACCACCCAGTGCTGGTGACAACATGGGAACCACAACCATTACCATTACAAGAGTAGCTATTACTCTGGAGGCTTCTTGTGCTCCATAAACATCTCGAACAATAGCCCTTGCCAGCACTAAGCCGGCAGCGCCGCCAAAGGCCTGAATAAAACGGCTGACGATTAGAAAAACAATGGAGTCAGCTAAATAACAAAGAATTGAGCCGACAATTGTGATGCACAACCCCAATAACATTACAGGTTTGCGGCCGTATTTGTCAGAAAGAGGACCATAGAACAAAGTTCCTATCGCAATCGCTAACATAGATAGACTTAGTGTTAACTGCGCAACATCGGTGCTGACCGAAAAAGAATCTTTAATAATTGGCAATGCGGGTAACAATATTTGCATGCTCGCAGGGCCAAGAGCTGACACAGCGGCAAGTAATACGATCATGGGCTTAGATAAAGATGAAATTTTAGGCAAAACTGTTCTTCGTGCTCTTAAAGCTCTTGCGTAAGCTTTTACATAGTTTTAATGGAACTCTTGCTGACTGCTTTTAAGACTATGCCGAATCGATATAAAGTCAAAAGGTAGAAATTGCAGCTAGTAGTGTCGCTGATGTATTAGAAATTAATTCGAATTAACTACTCAGCGTGCTTTAAAAGTATCTCGGTCGGTTTGCATACTGCCATCGGTTTGTGAGCGTAAGATAACGCTTGAGCCGAGAAGTACCGACCGCTGAGCTTTGCTGATATCAAAACCGAGACCGAAAGTGTCGGTATGAAAAAGCCGAGCTAATTTTTGCGCATTCGATTTGCTATCTTGATTATCAGTGGCTGCGACATTATAGCATGAAATAACGTTGCCGTTTCTTGATTTCAAGCAAATTGAATAGTCTGGGGTTGAAGAAATCTCCAGTAGTAGACCATTTCTATCCGCGGTAAATCTCGGAGAACGAGAAATATAGTTTTCTAAGAGATTGGAGAAATCACTCCCATCTGAAATAATCAAAACAGGAAGGTCTTCACCTAATCGCCGTATAATACTTGGGTCTTTTTTGAGAGTAATTTCGTAATAGTTTAGAGCTTCTTCGTAGTTGTCCTGTGCTCTCTCTGCTGACGCCATGCGGGCTGTTATTCGAGCCCTAAGCAAACCTTCTTCCTGAGGTAGCAAGCTGAGGGCTTTCTCTCCATGGCTTAGCACCTCTAAATCTCTTCCTTCTAATGCAGCTATTTCCACCTTATAGGAATTGTAGTAACCAGAGTTTAATTGGAATGCGCCATTTTCATTTGCTTGATCTAGAATATTGGACATTACACCAGTGCCGATAAGGGGGATTATTTCTGGTTCTATCCACTCTGGAATATGAACATCTAAAGGGGAGTAAGGTCTTAGACGGTTTTGCAGTACTTCGAAATCAGCGAACAATGTTGCAGCCCGCCTCGCTGCACGCCAGCCATCTAGTTGAAGGGAAGTGAGTCTTAATCTAGTGTAGATGCTGTCAAGAAGGTCATTCGAAGCGTTATTTTCCAATTTAATCTGAAATTCAGTTTGGTTAGCCATCATATTGAGTAGCGCTGCAAAGGAATCTTTCTGTGCATCATCAGCACTATAAGATCCATTGCGGTCAGGTTGGTTTAATGCGGTTGCGGTTAATTTAATCGAATCTTCAGCGTATCCGGCAATTAGTAAAAAGCTCGCGCTTACTAGAAAATGCTCAGCTCTATTCATTACACTTACTATGGGGTCTTGAGATTCTCGCCAGATAAGCATTTTGTTCAAAGAATCTCGAGCCTCATCAAAGCGAGACTGGTTTAGAGTAAGGTACAGTTTATAAATCCAAGGATCAGCTACACTCTGAGGATTTAGAAATCGAGTGGCTCGGTCAAGGTATTTTTCAGCCTGGTCAATTTGCAGAAGACTCAATGATACTTCGGAGGCATTACTGAGATAGACCGTGTCATAATCATTTGCGGGATCGTCTATGTTTTCATCTTCAGAAATCGATCGATCGCAGGCGGTCATTGATTCAAGCGGTTGCAGGCTAGCCAATTCCACTGCACATAGGGTATTCCATGCTCGAGAACGCTCCCTTTCGTTATCACTGGATTGAAGTACTAAGTTGGCGCTTTCTCTAGCGGCGTCATATTGCTTCAATTTAATCAGTGGCCAACCACGGAAGGATTCAATTTCTTGTCCATAAATGGTGTTGAGCTTATCTAAATATTCCAAAGAACTGACCTGATCTCCCATTAGCTGATGGACATAAGAGAGTTGGCTTAATGTTAAGTAATGCCATTCCATCAGGCCAGACTGGAGGGCGCCTTCCACAGATTGGTAGTTAGTCAGTTTCTCTGCACGATTTAGATGAAATAGAGCTCTTGGCATATTGCCTTCAACAGAGAATAAAACTTCGGCTAAAGAAAACTGGGCAGCTGGAGAATTGGGTTCGGCGCGAAGCCACTGTTCACTTAACTCCCTGGCTTTGACGTTTTGATTAAGGTTAAGAGCATCACAAACCGCCAATGCGCGCAGTTCACTTATGCCGCTTAAGCCAAAGCAAAGAGGTAATCGAGCCTGTGGAATCTCAATATTTTCTAGGGAAAGAGGTTCATCTTGTGAATATGTAACCGTGATCATGAGATTTTGACAAACCATAAGAAGAATAAAAGTTAGTAGCTGACTTTGTTTTAATATTTTAAGGTCAGCTATGATTGTTGGTATCAATGTCTTGTTTCTCAGAATCTTCATGTTGCGGGAAATACTAAATCTATGTGGGTATACAAAATAGTCTAAGAGAGAGTTCCTCTTGCCAACACTTCCATGGGTTCGCGCATATTGTCTTTCAAAACCTTAGCAAGCTCCGAGACTCCTGGCGCAAGTTCAATTCTATGACCAAGTACTCTCGGCAATAATAATTCAATATCCTCAGCACTAACATAATTTCGGTCTCGAAGGGCAGCTGCCACCTGCAAAGCAGGAAGCAATAGGACCATGCTACGGGTGGAATTTCCTTGGAGTATCCGGTCATCCTCTCTTAGGTTACGAGATATATCTACTAGGGCTGTTTTAATAGCTGAACTAATTACTACGGAATCATCAATTGCTTTTCTCGCGCTAAGTATTTCACTTCTGGATACAGTTAGCCGGTGCGTTGCTCGGTTTTTGCGTGCCTTAT